>JABINZ010000273.1 GCA_018698135.1 Bacteroidota bacterium | reverse complement strand
GTTATAGAAAGGACAAATGCTTGGTTGGATGCTTACAAGGCAATTCTGGTACGTTTTGAAACAAACAAAACTCATTGGAAAGCATTGCATCTATTGGCTTTTACAGTAATTTTATTGCGTCAACTTTGAACAACTTCATTATTAAATATGAAAAAAATCAGAATCACAGCCATATTAACACTGACTTTATTTTCAGTGATGATAGCAAATTTATCAGTTGCCCAAACTTCTACAAAAACTGATACAAAGTATAAAAAAGTCACTTATTCAGTAGATGTTACCTGCAATAGTTGCAAGGAAAAAATTGGAAAAGCAATGGCTTATGAAAAAGGCGTAAAGGACTGTGTTGTTAATGTCGAGAAAAAATTGGTTACTGTAACATACAATCCATCAAAAACGACTGTAGAAACTATTAAGAAATCAATTGAAAAATTAGGCTATAAGCCAGCATTGGCATCTACAAAAACGAGCTGTCCAGAAACAAAGACTTGTCCTAAGACAAGCTGTTGTAAAAAGAAATAGATAGTTTATCTTTTAAAATACAAACTCCTTCGGAAAATCTGAAGGAGTTTTTTTTTGCTTGCCACAAACCTATCAGTTGGCAATGCAGAAATTCAAATATTCACTACTTTTGCTGAACTCAAAAAATATTGGATCATCAATTTAAATTATAAAGTCTGATGCAAAAACTGTTATTGTTAGGAGATGAGGCTATTGCGCAAGGAGCAATAGATGCAGGTTTAAGTGGGATATATGCCTATCCAGGTACACCCTCAACAGAAATTACCGAATACGTAGAACGTAATCAAGAAGCGAAGGAACTGGGTGTGAAATACCAATGGGCTGTCAATGAAAAAACAGCATTGGAAATGGCTATGGGAATGTCATATGCAGGAAAAAGAGCCATGGCATGCATGAAGCATGTGGGTTTGAATGTAGCTGCCGATCCATTCATGAATTCAACCATTACAGGTGCCAATGGAGGCTTAATCATTGTTGTTGCTGATGATCCCAGTATGCATTCCTCTCAAAATGAGCAGGATTCAAGGTATTATGGAAAATTTTCTTTGATGCCTGTTTTTGAACCATCAAGTCAGCAAGAAGCTTATGATATGGTTCATTATGCTTATGAGTTATCAGAAAGGTTTTCCATTCCTGTGTTATTCCGGATTACAACACGTTTAGCACATTCAAGAGCTGGTGTTCAACGAAAAGAGATAAGAGAGCAGAACTTACTGAAACTTCCCGGGAATTTAAGACAATATGTTCTGCTTCCTTCAATCGCAAGAAAGCAATACAAGGATTTGTTAGCTAAGCAAAACGATCTGGAAAAAGAAAGTGTTCACTCAGGTCTTAATCAATATATTGATGGGAATGATAAAAAGCTTGGTATTATTGCTTGTGGGCTAGCTTATAACTATCTGGTTGAAAATTTTGAAGATCAGAAAGTGCCTCACCCTTTATTAAAAATATCGCAATATCCTATTCCAACCGAATTGGTTAATAGACTATACAATGATTGCGATGAGATACTTGTTTTAGAAGATGGTTATCCGATTGTTGAGGAGCTATTAAATGGCATGTTGGCCAAAGGCAAGAAAATTCAAGGACGTTTGGATGGTACTGTTCCACGAGATGGTGAATTGAATTCAAATATTGTTGCCAAAGCTTTAAATTTAAATGAAAAATTTGGTGCCGAAGTGCCCGATATTGTAGTAAGTCGTCCTCCATCTTTTTGTCCAGGCTGTTCACATATAGACTCGTATGTTGCTTTGAACGAGGCGCTTAGCGACTATTCTAAAGGTCGGGTTATGGCAGATATTGGTTGTTATACATTGGCTGCATTACCACCTTTTCATAGTATCAATTCTTGTGTAGATATGGGTGCATCTATTACAATGGCAAAAGGATTAGCTGATGCTGGAGAAATACCTGCTGTTGCCGTTATTGGTGATAGCACTTTTACACATTCAGGCATAACCGGTTTATTAGATGCAGTGAATGATAAATCACCTATCACAGTTTTAATTCTTGACAATGAAACAACAGGAATGACTGGTGGTCAACCATCTGCCGGACTAGGTAAAATTGAGCAAATTTGCAAAGGTATTGGCGTTGAAGAGGCACATATTCGTGTGTTAACTCCATTGAAAAAATACCACGAAGAAAATGTTAAAGCAATTAAAGAAGAGTTAGCTTATCAAGGAGTTTCTGTAGTGATTCCACGCAGAGAGTGTATTCAAACAATTGGTAGTAAGTTGAAAGCCAAGGCAGCCTTAAAAGCAGCTGAGGTGAAAATATAAATCTTATATAATAGCACAATATAGATAGCATGAAAAAAGATATAATTTTAGCCGGAGTAGGAGGGCAGGGAATTCTTTCCATCGCAACAGTTATTGGTTACATTGCTGTAAAAAAGGATTTGTTTTTAAAGCAATCTGAAGTACATGGTATGAGTCAGCGAGGAGGAGATGTTTCTTCACATTTGCGTATTTCTGATAAGCCAGTTGCATCTGATCTTATCCCAAAGGGAAAGGCAGATATGATTCTTTCTGTTGAGCCATTAGAATCGCTACGCTACCTCCCATGGCTTTCAGAAACAGGATGGATCGTTACCAATGAAACCCCTTTCAAAAATGTATCTAATTATCCGGATGTTGAGGAAATTCATAAAATTATCAGAACACAACCACAACACGTTCTTATCGATGCAGAAAAGTTGGCTAAGGAATCAGGTACGATTCGTAGTGCCAATATGGTGATTCTTGGTGCCGCTTCTCTCTTCCTGGGATTTGAAGATGCTGAATATGAAGAGGCAATGCGGGCAATCTTTGGAAAAAAAGGTGAAGATATCGTTCAAAAAAATATCAAAGCATTCCAAAGTGGTAAAGAAATTGCATCCAAATCGGTTCATGTTTAGGAAAAATATTATCAAACGCAGTATTCATACATATTACTGCTAAATGCAAATTAATTCTCCTAAATCATTAATTATCACTAAATTGAATTGTCTTATTAGTGAGTTTTTCATGTTTTAAAAATGATATTCAACATATGATTGTAAACGGAAGCGAGACTGTTAGCTCTGCTACAGATGTTAACGAGTTGCATTTCGATCAGAGACTGTGGATCAATAAGATCCGTCTTCACAAAGATGAACTAGTTATCTTACAGGAGAACCTCGACAAAATGGTGAAGTATTACTCAAACGAAGAGTTTATGTCGGAAATTGAGCAATATCAGAACAAAATAATTGTCTATAGGGAGGTTGCTGATCGATTAATCAAAGATTATAAAATTTTAAGAAACAAGATTGTTGAGCTGAACGGTTCAGCACAAGGTTCTGAGGAAGGCATAAAACTTGACAATGCGAATAAAGAATTGTCAAACAGAGCTGCCGAGTTTCTTGATTTTCTTGGTGATTTAAAGGATAATTTCCTTAATTTTTATACAACCTTTCACGTGAGCGATAATCACGTATTTGGTAAATAAGAAATCACCATCAAATCCAAATTTAAATAACTGGTCAAATGGCCAGACAGTGGATTAGTATGTAGAAATTAGACACTTCTGATTTGCTATTTATTAGTCTTTTTTTCTTTTCCCTAAACGTGAAATCTCGTAAATTGCATAGTGAACTGCTGAACTTCTTTTTAGTGGTAATATCAATTAAATTTTCATATCAATTTCTTAAAATATAAATAGATGAAACAGCTGCTCACAGGAATTATTATGTTATTGTCAATAGGGTTGTTTTCTCAACCTGCTGGCACTCTTGATCCTGATTTTGGTATTAATGGAAAATTACTAATTGGTATTGTCGGACAGCAGGATGTTGCAAATAGTGTTGTTATACAAGCAGATGGGAAAATTGTAGTGGCTGGATATGCGAGTAGTTCTGTGAGCGGGAAAGATTTCTTTTGTATTCGCCTCAAAACAGATGGAACGTATGATAGTACATTTGGGTTGAATGGTATTGTTAAAACTGACTTGCAATTAGGAAGTGACGATGTGGCATATAGTCTATCTCTTCAGACAGACGGCAAATTAATTCTTGCAGGTTATAGCGATAATGGGAGTAGTAAAGATGCGGCTTTGGTTAGGTATCATACGAATGGTATTATTGATAGTAGTTTTGGAAGCAATGGAGTTGTATTAACCGATTTTGAAGCTTCTCAACAAGACGAAATTCATGTGGCCAAAATTCATCACTTAACAGGAAAAATAATCGTAGGAGGAACTACTATTATCAACTCAACAAATTCGAAACCTGTAGTTGCTCGTTACCTCAGCAATGGTTCTTTGGATACAACCTTTAATGCAAATGGAATTCGATTATTATGGATAACAAGTTTGGATTATCAATACTACTTTTCTGTCGAGGATTTAGCTGTTCAGCCTAATGGAAAAATATCTGCAGTGGGCTGGCGAGATTTTCCTTCTATGCAATGGAGCTCAGATTATTGGGCCTGTAGGATTAATGCGGATGGAAGCATGGATAATACGTTTTCATTAGATGGTGTGAATGTTTACAATGGTAATTTTAATGGAAATGATAGAGCTTATGCGATGTTGTTAAAGTCAAATAACAAAATGTTAATTGCAGGAGGAGGTTCGATAACTTCTATCTATTATGATTTTTCTGTTTTTGAAGCAGAGGAAGATGGTGGTGTTGGCGCTTGGTCAGCTAAAGCGGATTATGGAACTCTGTTGGATGACATTGCCTATGGAATTAAGGAAGACGATAATGGGAAATTTGTGATGGCCGGTTCAACAGGTAACTCTGCCAGTAAAGAGTTTGCAATTGTTCGCATTAATGCAGATGAATCTTTGGATACTAGTTTTGATACAGATGGGAAATTAGCGTTTAAGTTCGATAACAATAGTCTTAATGAATGCTACGATCTGGCCATTCAAACGGACAATAAAATTGTGGTTGTGGGCTATAGCAAAAAAGATATTGCCATTGCACGAATTTTAGGTAATGATCAAGCCCAACTAAATGATATAAAACTGCTTTCTCCATCAAATAATGATACTGAAATTAATTATGAAACTATAAAATTTGATTGGATGGATGCTTTTGGTGCTACCAATTATGAATTTGAAATTGATTCGAATTCTACTTTTACAGGTAGTCAACAAACCATTGCAGTTGTTTCTTCAGATTATACCATGACAAAGTTAGATCCTGATAAAACCTACTACTGGCGTGTTAGGGCATCGGATGGTACAAATTGGGGATCCTTTAGTTCTGTATGGAGTTTCACAACAAATTCTTTGGAAAACTTTGTTTTGCAGATGCCTTCTTATAATTCAAAAAATCAGGAGTTTGCATCATTGACTTTTGAATGGAGTGATGCTTTTGGCGCAAGCAAATATGAAATTGAGATTGATTCCAGTCAGGATTTTACTATTAATCCGCAATCATATATAAAAGGCAATTCAGAAGCTGTATTGACTACATTAACACCTTCAACAGACTATTTCTGGCGGGTAAGAGCTTCAAATGGAGTTATCTGGGGACAGTGGAGTAATACGTGGAAATTTAGCACTAAAAAGGATCCGAGCGTTTCAATTCATGAGAATGCACATGGTCATGTAAGTTTATATCCAAATCCAGCTACAAATTATTTGACATTGGAGTTTGGGAAAGACTTTGTTGCTTCATCTTATGTAATTATTGATGTTGAAGGTAAAGTAGTATCAAAAGGACTTTTGAAAAGCGAAATTGAAATAATCTCTTTGAAATTACTTAAGAAAGGCCATTATTATTTCCAACTACAAAATGAAACGACATTAACGATTCCCTTGAGGGTGTAAATTAAACTCTGTCCAAAATCGTAAATTTGATTATGGATCAGAACTATTTAGACAATTTAGAAGAAAAAGCGCTAGAACAGTTTAAGAGTGGGAAGTCGCTTTTTGCAAAAGATGGAGCGTTTGCTCCATTATTGAAGAATTTTATTGAGAAAGCTCTGCAAGCTGAGATGGAAGAACATCTAGACGAGAACGAGCGTGATAAAGGCAACAAACGAAACGGTAAGGGGAAAAAGACCGTCAAGAGTT
>JABINZ010000272.1 GCA_018698135.1 Bacteroidota bacterium | reverse complement strand
TAGCTTGTCGGATATTGACTTAAAAACATATCTATTAGAACTCGGTGGGACTATTTTTCAGAATTATTCCATCAGTAAGAAAGTACAATTTAAAGTCGAAGCAGAAAATATCATGATTGGTGCTAAACAGGCATCTCCGGTCGGATTGATTGTCAATGAGTTGATTACAAACTGTTTAAAATACGCTTTTCCAGGCGACCAAGAAGGTGAAATTCTCTTGGAACTTAAATCAAATAAAGAAAACGGGGTTGAACTGTCTGTTTCCGATAATGGGATTGGAATACCTGAAGGTTTTGATCTGAAAACTGCTGATAGCCTTGGCCTTAAATTGGTAAAATTGTTGGTTGAAAACCAGCTTGATGGATCAATAGAAATGGAAAATAACAACGGAATGAAATTCACAATAAAATTCAATATCGAAACCTAATCATGGAAAGTAAAAATACTTGGACTATTATAGCTCTGCTAGTTGTACTATTGGCGATTTATCTATCCTCATTCTATAATTTTCTGCTCTTCCATGCAATAGCCGAAACAATTAGCGTTCTCATCGCCGTAGGTGTTTTCTTTTTCGCTTGGAATTCAAGAGAATTCCTGAAAAATAACTACTTTTTATTCATTGGGATTGCTTATTTGTTTGTCGGCTCCATCGACATGGTTCATACATTCGCTTATAAAGGCATGGGAGTATTTACTGGGATTGATGCGAACCATCCAACTCAACTATGGATTGCTGCCCGATATCTGGAAAGTATATCATTGCTACTGGCATTTCTGTTCTTCAGGAGAAAGCTGAATCCCCACTTACTTTTTGCCGGTCTTCTTTTGATAACCTCGCTTATCCTTAGCTCAATATTCTATTGGGAAATCTTCCCGGACTGTTTTATTGTAGGATCAGGATTAACACCGTTTAAAATAGCCAGTGAATATATTATTTCACTGATTCTTCTTTCAGTTATTGCCCTCTTATATAAACATCGTGACGAGTTTGATTCAATCATATTCAGATTGTTGGTAGCATCAGTTATTTTAACCATATTCGCTGAGTTAGTATTTACTTTTTATGTGAGTGTGTTTGGTTTATCCAATTTGATTGGACATTTATTCAAGATTATCTCATTTTACCTGATTTATAAGGCAGTTATTAAAACGGGTCTGAAAAAACCGTACGATCTATTATTCAGAAATTTAAAACAGCATGAAGAAGAGTTGCAGAAAACAAACCTCGAACTAAATTTGGAAATTGCTGAACGAAAGCGTGGGCAGGAAATTGTTAAGGAAAGTGAAAATAAATACCGCCAAATGTTTGAGGATAATACAGCAATAAAACTGTTAATCGATCCTGAAAGTGGGTTAATCGTAAATGCAAATAAGGCAGCCCTGCAATTTTATGGCTATGAGGGGGAAGAATTAAGCCATATGAAAATTACGGACATTAATACCCTTTCCCCAGAAAAAGTAGCGGTTGAGATGCAGAACGCAAAATTGGAAAAACGAAAAGCTTTCAATTTTCAACATAGACTTGCATCAGGGCAGGTACGAGATGTTGAAGTTTATTCTGGGCCTATTGTCGATCAGGGAAAAACCTTACTTTATTCTATCATTCATGACATAAGCAAACGAAAACAAAACGAAAACAAATTAAAAGAAAGTGAAGAATTTTTCAGTCAAATGCTTGAACAATCTATTGTTAGCACTCAATTGCTTGATCCAGACGGAACCTGTGTTAGAGTAAATCCAAAATTTTGTGGATTGTTCGGGGTGGAATCTCAAAATATGGTTGGTTACAAAATTTTTGAAGATGAAGCAATTAAAGAATCAGATGCCTATGAACCTTTGCTAGACGTTTTTAACAATAAAAATTCACGCAGATGGCGTAATTCATTTGACATTTCTCTTGCATCAGAAAGTTCAGGTGTAAAAACAACGAAACCAGAAAGAGTTTACCTTGAGAATTTGAGTTATCCAATTTTAGATCAGGAAGGCAACCTTCAAAAGGTACTGATTCAACACAACGATATTACAGAACAAAAACAATCGGAAGAACAAATTAAAGCTTCCCTCAAAGAAAAAGAAACCCTCATTGATGAAATCCATCACCGGGTCAAGAATAATATAGCCATCATTGCCAGTTTACTTAAAATGCAATCTAATAGTATTGAAGATCCCCAAATCAAAGAAGTTCTAAAGGAGAGTCAAAATAGAGTATATGCGATGTCTGCAGTCCATGAGACATTACATGGATCAGATAACCTATCCCAAATTGATCTTAAGACCTATCTGTCCAAAGTAACAACCTCCATTTTTCAAACATATTCAATAAATCCAGACAAAGTAAAATTGAATATCAGTGTTGAAGAAATACCAATCAGCATTGATCAAGCCAATCCAATTGGTCTGGTCATTAACGAACTAATATCGAATTCATTGAAGTATGCTTTTCCTGATGAACGCAAAGGTGAAATAACTGTGAGCATGAAAAAACTGAATAAAGAACTGGAATT
>JABINZ010000271.1 GCA_018698135.1 Bacteroidota bacterium | reverse complement strand
TAAATTTGCACTCCTGAAAAGGGTCTCGTGGCCGAGTGGTTAGGCATTGGTCTGCAAAACCAGGTACAGCGGTTCGAATCCGCTCGAGACCTCAAAAAAATAGCTGATGCTTTTTGCATCGGCTATTTTTTTAAGTAGTCTCTGGATGAGAGCCGCAGGTTCGAAATCGACTGAAAGGAGATTCGCGAGATACCTTTTAGAATAATTGAAACAATCGAGCAATCGCTCGAGGCCTCAGAAAAATAGCTGATGCTTTTTGCTTCGGCTATTTTTTTAATCGGTCTTCGGATGAGAGCCGCAGGTTCGAAATCGACTGAAGGGAGATTCGCGAGATGCCTCTTAAAACAATTGAAACAATCGAGCAATCGCTCGAGACCTCAATAAAATTCAATGATTATTTAGTGGTTTTGTTTTTTTGTCGAGTTTTTGTCGATTTGACTAGTGGTTGTTCTTTTCAATTTTATCCTAGCTAAACACATCAAGCGGTATTCTTTTGTTCATATGAACAGTAGTTTTTCTATTTATGTCTTGTCATTTTTATAAAAATCATACCCAATATACCAAGTTGAATTTGGTATTTGTTGTGTCAATGTTCTTTCTGATGTTCTAATAGTACTTATAACATCTAACAGATAATCCCTGTTGATTTGAGTAGTTTCCTATTTCACTGTAGTTTTTATTGTCAAGAAATTGAAAAGCATTCATTTTATTTAAAATATATGATTCTGTAGAGGTCCAGAAATAGCATGAAGTGCCTAAACCTGAGAAATTGCCATATTCATCTCGTTTTCCTCCAGGTAGCGCTGTAAATCCTGATTCATTTCTGCTGAATGTATCTGTATTAACCCAATGCTTATTCCCTGTTTCAATAAAATCTTCCCACTTGTCGAAGTAATATTCAAAATAGGTATATTGATATGAACTAGAGATAATCCAGCCTTCAGGTGCGATACTTCGCGCGTCATTAATAGCATGAGCATTATATAAACACCCGTAGGTATTTTTGTGTAAATCATTATTTTCATACGCACAATAGGCACCATTGTTTGTTGTTCTCCATAAACTATTATCGGTTAGATTTGGAATCGGATCACCGTTTGCGTATTTAGTTACTTTCAAGTTCTCAGCCATCCAAATAGACCCATCTATATTAATGGTGTTATATTCATTCCCATCAATGTCTGTAACTATATCAAGGGTTTCAAAACTTATATTGTTCCCATAAATGGTTTTATCCGTGGTAACTGCATAGGCACGCACATAATACTTTGTTTTTGGACTTAAATCTGATATTTTGAGAACGAAAATATCCTCATCATTTGTGCTACGTTTTATATTTGAGTTAATGGTAGGGTTGAATGACAAACCATAACAAACGCCTTTTTCTAAATAAACAGACGAGGCATCTATTGGTATTTCCACTTCCAAAATGGCCAAGTTTGATCCTATTTGAAATAGATTTTCAATTTGAATGACAGGTGGATTGTTTTTCTCACAATTAGTTGTAAAAAGCACAATTAGCATTAACACACCATAAACTGTAATTACTTTAATTATTCTATTACGCATGCTTTTTTTTATTCAGTTATCAAAAATAAAACAAATTCTAAATGTATTATTGGTGGTTTTTGATGATATTTTTGGTAAATATTTTTTCGTTCTAAAATGATGTATACAAAGATATACGAAAACAAAACAGATAAACAAACAGATTGTGTATTAACTTTTACTTATATAACTTTATAAGTTAAGCCGAATTTATGAATTTTGTAAGGACATATGAACAAAGAAAACATCTATAATATTCCCAATTTATTAAGCTTTTATCGCCTTATCACATTCCCCATATTGCTGTATTTAATTTTTATGGGATACGAGAAGCTTTTTGTCATACTCTATTGTATAAATTTATCGACAGATGTTTGGGATGGAATAATTGCCCGTTATTTTAACTTAGAAACAAAATTTGGAGCACGGCTTGATTCATTGGCTGATATTGGCTCCTTTATTTTGGCATTTGTCGCTATTTTTAAATTCAAGTTAGCTATAATTGGTCATCATATTTGGTTACTTTATCTATTTATTGGTTTTTATATTTTAGTTGAAGTTGTTTCTTTTTTGCGCTTCAAAAAATACCATAGTCTTCATTTATATTCTAAAAAAATTGGAGGCTATTTGCAAGGCATATTCCTTTTTACAATGTTTGCATTTAAATTTTTTGATTGGCTTTACTACATTGCTTTATTGTGGGGGATTTTAACTTTTATTGAGGAAATTATTGTAATCCTTTATCTTAAAGATATGAAATCCAATGCAAAAGGATTGTATTGGCTATTGTTTAAATAAGTGTTAAATTTGACAAAATAGTCTTCAAAATACACATATGAGTTTTTTTAAATCAATAACAACACTATTACTTACTACTGCATTAATTGTTTTTGCATTCTCATCAAATGCTCAGGATGTTTATAAAGACGAAAATGCCATTATCCATAAAAGATCAGGTAATGAAATTCCTATTATTATCAATAGTATAAATTATGAATTAGAAATTGTTAAATTTTGGTATCAAGATACTACGGTTTTAGGTGTTTATCAAATTGCCATGTCTTCTATATTGTATATTCAATTTGATTCGGGAAAGAAGCTGAGCTTTGAAAGTCAATCTTTAAGTAATTTAAACCTAAACGATGATCGTTCGGTTAATTTGATTTCGGCAGGCTTCCGCTTTCCAAATTATATTATTAGCTATGAGCGAATATTTGCCAAGGGACAATTAGGGATTGGTGGAAGTGTTGTTTCAAATTTCTTTATTACTAACAGAGATTTTGATCTTCGAGATTATTATAACAATGCGCGCCTAACAGATTATGGAATTAATGCATTTGTAAATTATTATATGTATTCCAATCATCACCAGGCAAAGAAATTCAATAGTTTTGTCAGACTAAATGTTGGTTACGAGAATGTTGCAATTTTTAGCAATCAAAGTAATAATTATAATTTTAATATTATTGAATACGCTAGTTGTGATTTGTATCGCACTACAATTGCCTATGGTGTTACCATAAAGTTTGATAACTCTTTTTTTATTAGCACAAATGCAGCAATAGGCTTAATGAAAGTTAATAATAATTCAAGTTATGATCTTTATTATCCAAGTAGTTATGTGTTTTTATACCCTTTTGAGTTAAGTTTTGGATACCGTTTCTAAGCATTAAATTAAAATTATGAAGAAAACAAAGATATACCTTACAAGATCTTTAACAGCCATAGTATTTTTGATTATTGTATTTACACTTTCCTCTTGTTTTCGCCCACTTTACAAGGTGAGTCAAGTTCCTTTGACTGAAAGTAATCAAATTCAGGATCATATTGGCTTAAAATCAAAACATGTTGTTGTTAATTTTAATGCAGAATCAAAAATTGAATTGTCAAATATTAAGATCGATAATGGCGCAGGAGTAATCAATGCTAACTACAATGATGTGCCCATACAGCTTGAAAAATATATCAATAAAGTTAAGAATAAGAATCTTGGCTATTATAGTAGGAAAAAGATCGGATACATGGATCTACTTAATCTCTATGTTGATGAAGTTATAATGGACAATAATTCAATAAGCATCCCTTTTAGCTCTATTAGTAGGGCTGAGTATTTTGAAACAGCCAATGGTGCAACTACTGTATCGTATATTGTTTCTTCTGCAGCATCTGCAGTGGGAGCATTGTCTATATTTCTGCTGATAGCCTGCAATTGTCCCTATGTATATGCTGATATTGAACATGATGGAGCACTTTTGGGAAATCTTTATCCTGGCTCAGTTTATCCAAATCTTGAACGAACCGACTATATGGTGTTAAAGGATATTAAACCAACTGATAATAGCTTCAAGTTCACTTTTGCCAATAACAGGAATGATGATTTATATACCAACTCATTAGAATTACTTATTGTTGAGCATCAGGAAAATATTGAGGTTATTCCAAGTCAGGATGGTGTTTTGCATAGCATATCAGCTCCATGTGAAGCTAAAAGTGTAGGAATAGAATCAACTGATCAATATTTGGAGGAATTAAAATCAAGAGATGGCAAAGTGTATTCTTTTGATCAATTGTTGGATAATGATAATTTAAGTTCCATACAGCTAAATTTTGAAAAGCAAGATGCAACTCAGGCCAAATTACATCTGAATCTGAAAAACTCGCCATGGTCAGCTTATACCTATAACGAAATCTGTAAGAATTTGGGTACACTTTATCCCAATTGGCAGCAAAAACAGATGGCAAAAGATGGAGGTGAAGTATTGGAGGGATCAATTCGAAATGGTGTTCAGATGCAGGTTTTAGTTAAAACGTCAAAAGGCTGGACCTATGTAGATCATATTAATACAGTAGGCTCAAATGTATTCAGGGATATTGTTGTCCCAATAAATTTGTCAGATATTGAAGGAGATAATATTGAAATACTTTTGAAAGCAGGTTTTATGTTTTGGGAACTGGACTATGCCGCAATTGATTTTACAGAAGACCTCGATTTAGCTATTGAATCCTTAAAACCATTTTCTGCTAAAGATTCATCAGGACATGATTACACAACCGATTTGTTAGCAATTGATGATTTATGTATGAACCAAAAAAGTATTGGTGAGGATATTACTGTTGAGTTTCGGGCAATAGAATACAATAAAGACCTTACTTATACATTAATCCTAAAAGGAAGTGGATATTATATTCGAAATAATACCTACAACAGCAAACCGGATTATGCAAAACTCGTCAAGCTTAAGAGGGATGGCGGATTTTCTATTTATTCCAAAGATCTGTATGATCAATTAGTAAAAACCTATGTAACAGCTCAGTAATAGCTATTTGAATCCAGTCAATTATTGTCAATGAATCCCCCAATTTTATCAGGATTAGCGAAGTCTATTTTATTAGCGCGAATTTCACTCAGTGTAGCTTTTAAAATGATATTAGCATACCCAAATCTTAAAGCTTTACGAAAAACCAAACAGGAGGTCAGATTACTCAGGGATCATTATTCTCAAAGAACCAAAATTAATAAAGTGGCTCGGGTAAACAAAAAAGTATTTATTTCACCAAATCTTCAATCCTGGCCATCAAATCATTTTCACAGGAACTTTCTCAACATTGCCAAAAAGCATAGCGGACAATCTGTTGAGCTTGCTGAAGATATTCGACTTGTTTTACTGGCTATCACAAAAAGCTGTCAAATGAATTGTGAGCATTGTTACGAAGCAGGCAATTTGAATAAACAGGAAAGCCTGAGTTTAGATGATCTCAAAAATGTCCTGAGAAAATTACAGGACTACAGCATACCACATTTTCAATTAGGTGGGGGAGAACCCATGATGCGTTTTGATGATCTGATCGCTTTGTTAAATTCAGCTGATAAAAGCATTTCTGATTTCTGGATTACCACATCAGGCATGAGTTTGAATGAAGAAAAGGCCTTACAATTGAAAAAAGCAGGTTTAACGGGTGTTGCTGTTAGTCTCGATCATTTTGATAAAGAAAAACACAATGCTTTTCGCAGGCATAAAAATGCCTTTGATTGGGCTAAAGAAGCCATAGAAAGTGCTAATCGTGTTGGCTTGGCTACTTCGCTGAATATATGTGTAACCAAGGAGTTTTGCTCTTCTGACAACTTGATGAAATTTGCTGAATTAGCAAAAAAATGGGGAGTAGCCTTTATCCAGATTTTGGAAGCCCGAAAAGCAGGCAATTACGCAGATAAAGATGTTGAACTTTCGGCAGAACAGCATAAAATTGTTGAAGAATTCTATTTCAAATTAAATCAACAAAAAGAATTCAAGAAATACCCCATTGCACATTATTATAGTTTCCGACAAAGAACAAGTGGTTGTACAGCAGCCGGCATGCGTTATTTATATGTTGATACGGATGGCTATGTCAATACATGTCCTTTTTGCCGAGGCAAAGGCGATCATGTCCTACAGGCTGATCTGAATGTGTCGATACAAAAACTAAGGGAACAAGGTTGCATTAAATATAAGCTGGGGAAATAGCTCCTAACCTCTTTTATGATTAGTTAACTGGCTTGATCTGTTCTTTACTGAATAGTAATCAGTAAAACTATAAGCGAAACGAGAGGAACAGTCAGATTATCAATTCCTTTTGGGCTTACTAATTCGGTTAGTGTACTTACACTTGATACTAAAACAGAAATCAGAATCACTTGCTGCCATGAGAATCCAAAAGCAAATAAAGTTATGAGGGAAAGAATAAGTGAGCTGACAAAAAAAGTAGTTGAGCCAAGTATTGTTTTGTTAAAAGCAAAGCTGAATAGTTTGATTTTTCTGCTTTTTGCTTTAAACAGTATACCAACCAAACCAGCAAGCGGATCGCTTATGCCGAGTAAAAAGATTGGTAAAATAAAAAACAGATTATTCTGAAACTTGCTTGAAACCAGAAATAGAATGTAAATGGAAACTGGTAATAAATAACTTCCACTCGATTTTCTATTTACATTTTCAATAGCTTTAAAAGTTCCTTTTAATTTCCCGATAAAGAGGATGAAGAAAATACTTAGTTCGAGCCCAAGTACATACCAATGCGAGTCGAGTGTATAGAGCAAAATCAAACTCGCTAAAGTACCGATTACATGCCCCGATTTTCGGGTATATTCAGGATTGATTGCAAACTTTTTGTGTAGAATTTCGAGGCCAAACAAAATCCCCGATACGCCAAACAGAAGTAGGGTGATAATGATTAATTGCCTGATCATACGTTAAGATTTGTAATGAGTAACATAAAAATAGCACCTAGCATCAGGCTATCAAATCGGTCAATAATACCTCCCTGTCCGGGAAGAATATTGCTAAAGTCTTTTATATTAAGCTTACGTTTACACAAGGATGATAATATGTCTCCAATAAATGCAAATGAGGCTGTTCCAAATCCATAAAACAGCGACTGAAATAAAGAAAGTTCAAGTAATCTAAATATCAATAATGCAGTTAGCATAGATGCTATCAGTCCACCTATTAATCCTTCGATAGTTTTGTTTGGGCTAATTTTAGGAAACAGTTTTCTTTTGCCAAAGACTTGACCAGCCAGTTGACTAAATGAATCGAAAACAGTGACTATAGCCAATGTAAAGAATAAAAGATTTTGATTCAATGAACTGAATCGATAAAATCCAAATGAAATAATTAAATAAATAGCGATGGTAAGTATGCCTAAAATGATTTCTCTTTTTTTTATAAGATTACGGATGATTTCAATCAGTCCTGATACAATAATGAGCACGCAGATATATTGAAAAATAACTGGATTTATTAAAATAGCAGTGAACAAAGAGGTCATTATTAGCAGGTATGAAAAATACTTTATCCAGTTTTGCTTGCGTTTAGATGCCTCTTGGTTTTTGTTTGATTTAAAAACCAATAGAGCACCAATGGTGTAATAGACAAGCAAAATGAGGTAGAGATTAAGTCCCATACTATTTATTATGTTTTCCAATTTAATCCTTTTTACTGAACAATTCGTAAAAATGCAGAAATACTGAAAATAGTATTTTCAATTACCTATGTCCTTTATTATATCACAGACATATTTAGGCCACAGATATACAGAAACTTTACTAGCCTCTTAAACATAAATCTGAGGCAATTTTTACAGTTTAGGACAATAACGGATATTCATTTTCTTGCACTTAATTGAAATATTAAATCTGTTTCGTTAGCTAGATTGATACAAACTACATCTATTGCCACCCTAATTTGATGTTGCAATCCATTGAGTAATAACTACTTTTGCCTTAGTAATAAACAAGCATTATATGGTTGAGGAAAACATTGCACAAATAAATAAAGTAATTGCTGCCTATTTTAAGAAAAATCCGAAAACGGATTGGATAGCAGCCAAAGAAATAATGCCAGCCTTAATACAAGCGGGTATTTTTAGAAAAGATAATAAAAATGGTTTGCCCTTGAGAAGGGTTTTAAGAGCATTGGATAAAGAAAATGCACTAGATAAAATCCCATTCGTTCATGCTGAACGAAAGCCTGAAAACACCTATTGGTATTTGGTTAGGGAAGGAGCAAGCTTTGTCCCAAAAGAAACAACCTATCCTGAATCTAAAAAACCCAAAAATATCAGCAAGGAAGAAAGTGATGAATTCTATTTGTTGGATTTGTGCGATGAACTCTTGAACGATACAGCTTCACGACAGCATACATTCGATTTTATTTTGGGCGATTTGCATAAAGATGGAAAAAGCAGAACAGAACTTCCACTTGACGCATATTACGACAAATTGAATCTGGTTATTGAGTTTATTGATAAGCAAGCAGCAGCAAATGATGATGATAAGTCTGAAAGAATGACCATTAGTGGGGTAAACAGAGCTGAACAACGAAAGCTATACGAAGAACGCAAAAGGGATAGCTTACAAGAAAAGAATTTCCGTTTGATTGAAATTGATTATGCAGTTTTTGAAAGCAATGATCAAAAAAAACTGCTCCGAAATAAAGAGAATGATTTACTGATACTGCAAGGAATATTAAAGGATTTTATTGCATTGGGATAATTCCTAATGTCTAGATTAACTCTACTTTAATACGAACATCATTGCAGAATGAGTTTATCTCAAAAGTTCTCCAGACCGTCATTCCAGAATCTCATTAGGGATATCTGGAATCTCATTTTCCTGCCCTGCAGGAAGGCTGACAAGTGAGTGACGAATAAAGCACGATTACAAAATAGTCAGTTTCGACCAATACAGTTTGCCATTTATATCTTGAGTTTTAATTAAATACAATCCTCTTTGCAAATTAAGAGATTCGAAATGATAGGTTCTTTGTTGTACTTGAGCTTGTTGTTTAACTATTTTTCCCACTGCATTTAGTACTGAAATTTCCTTAATCAGACATTCATGCTCAATATGCAATTCTCCACTTGATGGGTTGGGATAGATTTTTTGAGCATATTGATCATCTTCTCCTATCGAAGAAGTAATATTCAATGTCTGAATATAATAGGGACCACTGCAATTAGATTTTGTTTGAATTACCAGTTTAGCAGTAAATATTGCTCCATAAGTATATTCATGAACAGGATTTATTAAGGTTGAAGTATCTCCATCTCCAAAAAACCAGAAATAATTTAATAAATCACTAGAGTTAACTGTTGATGTATTTGTAAACGTAACCTGAACAGGAGCTTTACCAGACATTGGACTGGCTGTAAAAGATGCTTGAGCCGCATCTAAAACAACTACTGTGAAAAATGTGTCATTTGGATTGTCTTTACGACCATAATCAGCAGTGCAATCACCCCAGTACCCAGGAGGAGGGGTAGGATAAAACACATTGGCTGAAGCATTTAAATGAATATAATATATGCCTGCCTTTGTATACTGAATATTTCTTTGATGATTTGCAGTATGGCCAATACTATTAAAAAAAGAATTGTCTCCTTTATCAAATTGCCATTCATCTGTGTTTTCAGATGAATCTAAAATAGTAACAAAATCTCCAACACAAATAGTATCAGTATATATCTTTTTACCATTTTTATAAAGCCAGAATTTAGGAGTAGGACCATCAATAGAAATAAATGATGGTTTTGTAACTTTTTCAATACATCCATTTGCAGTAGTTACGGTTAGACTAACATCGAAGACTCCATTTGAAAAATATGTATGATAGGGCTCTTTATTATAGGAGATAGAGGAATTTCCTTTATTATCATGAAAATTCCATTTCCAGCTAACAATACTATCATGTCCTATTGCTCCGATCATTCTTGATTTATCAGTAAACTTAACTGGTTGAGGTGCACAAGCTCCCGGACTATACATTGTATCAAAATCAGCAACAGGTTTTTCAATATGTACATATATACCGGTATTACACGTGATACCTCCACTGCTATTATATAGTCTAACATCAACCATATAAATTCCTGGCAGAGAATAGCTGTGGTTTACTGTGCTGGTAGGTTGTGTGCTAGTTACTCCATCTCCAAAATTCCATTTAATACTACTGAAAGTAGTGGTTGGAGGAATTGAAAAACTAATAGACCTACCTATGCATATTGTGTCTTCTGAAACAGTAATGTCACATTGTGCAGATGATAAGGAATAAATAAAACCAGATACAAAAAGTAATAGAATAATTTTTGTCTTTTGAAGATTACTATAGTTTTTCATAATTAAGATTTAAGTAATTTTATAAATTAAGATTGATCAAATATACATGATTTTATTTCGTTTGAAATTACCTATAGACAAATGAAAAAAAATCATGTAAAAGCGAAGCGATTCCGACTGAGAATATAAATTTTGTATTTTACTTTGAACAAAATTTATGTTTTTTACAGGAGAAATATACGTGAATATTTTTCGTTTAAAATTACCTACAGACAAATGAAAAAAAAGCTTTTAAAAGCGAAGCGATTCCGACTGAGTATATAAATTTTGTATTTTACTTTGAACAAAATTTGTGTTTATTATAGGAGAAATGTAAGTAAAAAAAGAACATAGAATTGGTTTCTATGTTCTTTTTGGACTCTTTCTATTCCAGTTCTTGTCAGGCTACATTATTGTTAGCTTCGACCAATAAACACTACCGTTTATATCCATTGTTTTTACCAAATACAATCCTGCATCCAGATCAAGAAAATCGAAATGATATGATTTCTGTTTAACATCCGATCTTTTAAGCACTATTTCACCCAATTCATTAATGATTGAAATATCCTGTATCAAATTGGCATATTCAATAAATAATTCATTAGTTGTTGGATTCGGATAAATACGTGGTTCTGAATCATCCAATTCCGCTAATGAAGAAGTAACATTAATGAAATGCATTTTACTTGCAGTATCTGAACAACCGAAATCTGAAGTTGAAACTAAGGAAACAGAATATTTATTTCCATAGGTATACGTATGGCTCGGATTTTTTAGAGTTGATGTTCCACCATCTCCAAATTCCCAATAATAATTTGTGATTGTTCCTCCGGCTAAAGTAGAATTGTCGGAGAAGTTTATTGTTAATGGTGCTGTTCCTGACGCAGGCGATGCTGTAAAATCGGTTTCTGGATAATCTAAAACGACAACAGTAAAGAAGGTATCATAAGGATTGTCTTCACGACCATAAGTGGCAGTACAATCGCCCCAATAGCCGGGAGGTGGTGTTGGATAATAAACTTTGACCGTTGCATTCAAATAAATATGATACACACCTGGAGTATTATACTGAATTTCCCACAAATTATTAAATGGTTGAACCGTATCACTCAGTATCGAGTTATCTCCTTTTACAAATTGCCAGTGTGTAGTTTTTATAGTTGAGTCTAAAATTGTAATGAATCCACCTGTGCAAATTGTATCAGAATATTGCTTTTGCCCATTTTTATAAATCCAGAACTTTGCCTCAGGACCTTCAATTCTAATAAATTCTTTTTTCAAAATAGTATCTGTACATCCATTTTGTAATTTTACAATTAGTTTTACATCAAATGCACCATTTTTAATATATGTATGCGTAGGTGATTTGATATGTGATATTGAGTTTGATCCTCGTCCATCATTGAAATTCCATTTCCAAGATACAACACTATCAATTTTAAAACTGTCAATTATTTGCCCTAACTGATTGTAATCGTACTTGTAATTGTTTATGATGAGTGATTGATCAATGAATTTTACTGGTTGAGGAGCACAGACTTGAGGCGAATTCATCATATCAAAGTCAGCAACAATTCCAATTACTTTTATAAATTTCTTCTTTTCCAGAATTTGCACACATCCATTACTGTCTGTGGTGCGCATGCTAATGTTATAGTCACCAAGTTTGTTGAATATCCAGGAGATGGTATCAGTAAGAAGTGCATTGGTATGCCATCCGCTTCCATCGCCAAAGTTCCATTCTACTTTTTCAGGGATTAAAGGTGCATTCACTCTTATTCCATATTGCGCTGGATTAATAGGAG
>JABINZ010000270.1 GCA_018698135.1 Bacteroidota bacterium | reverse complement strand
TTTAAATGTGGCTGATCCAAATTGAAGAACAATATACTTATGAAAAATAGCATGATAACTCTCTCTAAATGTAGAGTTTGCCCAAATGATGGCAATGATTACAGATACAAATAATACAATACCCGATGCTGACTTATAAGTTAGGATATTATGCACCCTTTTTGATATTTTATCAATCGGTGAAACTATTTGGGGATCATACCATTTCATATGTCTATAATTGTATTTTAAAGGTCATATGCCAGCCTGACTTCTGGCAGGGAACTCACATATAGTCATTCCCTTAAGTGAGAAAACTTTTACTCATGTTCGTTTCATACATACTAAAATTGGACACCTTAATCAAAAACTATGCGATTATTTAAACTCTTCTTTGACTACTTCATATGCTTTCTTATGCTTACCATAATAATCAATCACACTCCAGCTTGGCCCTGGCCAGCAATCGTTCAGCTGCCAGAACAAACTCCCCATACAATGAGGTTGCTTGTTTATATGTGAATGAATAGCCATTTGTATTCCTTTGGCTTGCACTTCCTGGCTAAGGTTTACAATTTCTTCAAAGGACTTTGGTTCATGATAATACTGTCTGATGTGATCGAGTATCAAACCATTTCCGATATAACTTTTTTGCCTGTTTTTCATACAAACTGATGCAAGATATAAACTTGAATCTGATGCAAACTTATGAATAGTTTCCATTGATGGAAAAGACTGAAATCCATACTCTACCATAAAACGACCTACATTATTTTCAAAGTTCTCGAAAGGCTCTCGCCCATGCCATACTCCCCAGTAATGCATGCTGCTGTGGTTAAAATTTTCAACTGTTCCCCAATTACTAAGGGGTGATGTTGATGTATAAGGAATGTTTGAAGCAGATGATATTACCATCTTAGGAATAATATATTGAAAAAGGCGCTCATAATCCTTCCAAATTTGTGTTGAATCTTTAGCTGAATATGCATATTGTTTTTGCCATCCCCAATTGTTCCAAGCTACTTCAATTTCGTTGTTCCCACAAAATACAGCCAAACTAGGATGATTTTGCAACCTGATAACGTTTTCTTCAACTTCTAGAAAAACATTTTCAATAAAATCTTGATCACCAGGATAAAGGCTACCTGTAAACATAAAATCCTGCCAGACCAAAATGCCATTTTCATCGCACAAATCATAAAAGATATCATTCTCATATATTCCTCCACCCCAAACACGCAGCATATTCATGTTAGCATTCTTGACATCAGAAATCAACTTTATATATTGTTCGTCTTTTACTCTAGGTAAGAACATATCTTGTGGAATGTAATTAGCTCCCTTTGCAAAAACCGGTTTTCCGTTGAGTTTGAAATAGAAAGCTGTTCCAATGCTATCAGACTCATTTACTAGTTCTATTGTTCGTATTCCATATCGAATCTCTCTTGAATCAATGATTTTCTTTTTTTGAATCAAATCAACTCTTAACAATTCAAGATGAGGTTCTCCTAAACCATTACACCACCAAAGTTTTGGGTTCTTAATTCTAAAATATTCTCCATGTACAGATAGTTCAGAATTTACAGGTGAATAAATTATTGTATCATTAAATGCTAATTTGAATTTCAGATTTTCTATGTCTAACTTGTTTACGTCAACATCAATTCGGATACGTATTGTAGCATCATTTTCATTTATGGAAGAAGTATAAACCTCAACATCTGTTATTTGCACATTATTCCATGTATGAATTTTAATGTGTCGCCAAATACCACAGGTGACAAAACGAGGCCCCCAGTCCCAACCAAAATGGTATGCTGCTTTACGTGTAAATGGGCTAACTTTTACATCCACTTTTTCGCATCCTGAGGGATATTGATATGGATGATTCGCTACTTTTTCCTTGTTATAAGTTATAGGAGATATAAACAAAACCTTCAATTCATTATTACCACTTACTACATATGGTTTGATGTCTAAAGTCCAGCTTCTGAACAAATTATTCGTTTTCAAAACCAGAGAATCGTTTAGATAGATTTCGGCATAGGTATCTAATCCTTCAAATACGAGCTCCAAATGATCATTTTGTAATTGCTTTTTTGCGAGTTTTAATATCGATTTATACTCCCAATTCTCCTGCTCAATCCATTGCAGTTTTTGCTCGTTATTTTCCCAATATGGATCTTCAATTAATCCATTGTTTAATAAATCAGTATGAACAACTCCTGGGACAGTAGCAGGATACCAATTGTCAGTTCCTACTTGACGAAATTCCCATTGGAGGTCAAGTTCTTTTGTTTCATTAGGGATGTGATCCTTATAACAGGACAATAGAAATAGAGACAGAACAAAAAACTGGTAAAATTTCATAGAATCTATTTTTGTATTACTAGCACTTAGGTCAAAGTAACAAAAAATTAATTTCTTTGTGTGTCTTCTTTGACTTCGTGCATCTTCGTGTCCTAATTATCGAACAATAATTTCGTCAACAAACAACCAAGCATCTGAACCAGCAGCTTCGTGCCAGTCAGGTAATTTCTTAATATTCGTTGCTTTTAATCGAATGTATCTAGCTTCAATTTTATCAAATTCTAATTTGAAAACTTCAATAAACTTCCCTCTTTCCTCAGGTAGTTTCTGGCACCTTATTTCAGGCAAGGTTTTGAATGATTTTCCATCAACAGAATATTCAAACACAACTTTTTCGGGAAGAAATATCCATGCATTGTTGTACTGGTAAAAGTTAGATTGTATGCTTTTGACTGTTGTTAACTCACCAAGATCTACAACACACTCGACATCCGTTCCCCAGAATCCCTGCCAGTTACCATCTCTAAAAACTAAAGTGCCTGTTTTTCCATCGACAAGTGCATTCTCATCTCCAGCTCTATACCATTTATTGTAATCATATAAGTAACTAACCAATTTTCCTATGGCATTATGAAATTCAAAAGGTTGTGTTGTTGCTTCTCCATACTTTTCGCCATTTTTATAGGCCTGTAGTATAAATAGTCCAGATCGATCTAGTTTTATAGTAGAATCAAATGATTTAAAATCAGCATCTTTTACATCCCATTTATACTTCAATATCAGATGATCATTTCCTGCTTTTGGTTTTATTTCCACCAATCCATCCTGTAATAACATTTCAATACTAGCGGGAATAGTTTCTTCCCCATATTTAACATGCATCTTTTCCAGAACAGGATAATGGTATTGCACTCTATTGTAAAATTCATCAAAATCTCTTTGAGAAGGATAAGACCACAATACCTCACTCATGGCTAGCATTCTTGGAAACACTTTGCTGTCTAAATTGTCTTCATCAGGAATTCGCTCCGACCATAAATTGCATTCTCCGCCAATAATAAAATGGTGTTTGTTGGAATCAAGATCTGCAGGAATCGGATCAAAAGAATATACTTTTTTTAGATCAGTGGCCGACAAATCATAATCGAAATAGCAATGACTGGTGGGTGACATAATTACATCATGACCAGAATTTGCAGCTTCAATACCTCCTTCAATACCTCGCCAGCTTTGCACAGTTGCATTCTCAGCCAAACCACCTTCCAATATTTCATCCCATCCTATGAGTTTCTTGCCATTTGCATTTAGGAATTTTTCTATTCTACTTATGAAATAACTTTGAAGTTCATGCTCGTCTTCTAATCCTTCTTCCTTAATTCTATCTTGGCATTTTTTACAATTCTCCCATCGGTATTTAGGCGCTTCATCACCTCCAATGTGAATGTATTCTGATGGAAACAGCTCCATTACTTCGGTCAGCACATCTTCCAGGAAAGTAAATACACTATCGTTTCCTGCACAGTAAATTTCCTTAAACACGCCCCAATCATTTGCTACTTCAACCTGTTTTCCCGTACAAGATAAATGAGGATAAGCAGCAACAGCCGCTTGTGAATGTCCAGGCAATTCTATTTCTGGAATGATGGTAATATGTCGTTGTTCTGCATACTCAACTATTTCATGGATATCTTCCTTCGTATAAAAACCACCATACTTTCCACCATTCTCTTCTATTCGCCATGCACCAATCTCAGTCAACTTGGGATATTTATCTATTTCAATTCGCCAGCCCTGATCTTCAGTCAAGTGCCAATGCAATACATTCATTTTATAAAATGCAAGCAAATCGATATACTTTTTCACCACTTCTTTATCAAAGAAATGACGACAACAATCCAAAAGCATACCTCTGTGTTTGAATGTCGGTTCATCAACAATCTGCACACAGGGTAAATACCATGCTTTCTTTTTATCAGAACCAAAGAAATCATCAACAAATAATTGTCTGAGCGATTGTATCCCATGCATAATTCCTTTGTCAGAATTAGCATAAATCAGAATAGCTGATTCTTTCACCAATAATTCATAGGACTCATCGTTCTCATCGGCAGCATTATTAAACAGCCAAATATGACCTTTTTCAATTGGGGATAATTGTTCTGTAAACTTGATTTTTACTTTAAACTCTGATTTTGATTCCAAAAGCTCCTTCAGGTAATTTGATTCATTTTTAGCCTCCTTGTTAGCATAGATAATTGTGTTTCTATCAATTTTAAATAA
>JABINZ010000269.1 GCA_018698135.1 Bacteroidota bacterium | reverse complement strand
TAAGGGACTTACACCCTCTGGAATATTTTCATGCACACTTATGTTTAATTACTCCCAAAAAATTTGTATTTTACGAATTTATTCAGAGCTTTTAAATAGGTGCGCACATGCTCATGCTGGGCACACACAATGTATATAAAAAATAGGCGAAACATCAGTAAATTCAAGGTTTTTGGCTCGTATCAAACCTTGTACAAATCCGAAAGTTTGGTGCTTCGAAATCGCCTACTTTTCATATACTAACCGTTTTAGGCAAAATTAAATCAATACATCTCTACTAATAATGATAAAATTGAAAAGGATAATATTCAGATTAATAATAATTTCTTTTGCATTTGTATTAATCTGTGTTGCAATTACTTCTACAACTGGATTTGAAATACAAAAAAATCCAATGGAACATTTCTTTTCTCAGCACAAAGAAATTGACACTCTTCAATGGAACAAGACAATTCCAAAGGAGTTAATCCATGAAGATATAGATTTTATGGTTAAAACAATTAAGCAAGTTCACCCCAATCCATTTTCCTATATAACAAGAAACAACTTTTATAAAAAAGCTGATTCTGTAAAACAAACTATAACAGATGACATTACAAGACTTGAATTACGACAAACCTTAAACTCCTTTATTAATTCAATTAATGATGGTCATACTCAAATAAAGTTTCCTGAATTATCTGATGAAGAGGATAATAAATCCAATTTCGATAAAGCGCATTCTGATAGTAAGAAGATAAATACATATAAAAAATTAGAAGGAAATATAGGGTATCTTTCTGTGAAGGATTTTGTTATTGATAAAAGGGATTTTTATAATAATGTTGATAGTGTTTTTGCAAGGATTCACAATGATTCTATCGACAATCTAATCATAGACATTAGGAACAATCCTGGGGGTAATTCGGAATTAGCAGATTATTTAATCTCGTGTATATATAGCAAACCTTATAAGGCAAATTCAAAAATTCTTATAAAACGAAGTGAACAATATTATACTTATATGAGAGGATATTTTTCATGGTGGTTTAAACCCTTTTTGATATTTATTAAACAAATAAACGATTATAAACAAACACCTATTGGAAAGGTATATGAAGACATGAAGGGATTTAAAAACCCTAAAAATATCAAGCATAGATTTAACGGGAAAACATATTTGTTGATAAATAAAAATACATTTTCTACGGCTTTAGGTTTTGCAACAGTTATTAAGGATTATGAAATTGGTCATATTATAGGAGAACAAACAAAGTCTGAAGTAAACGAATTTGGTGATATTTATCCATTCGATTTACCCAATAGTGGACTTTGGGTTTGGTGTTCGGCTAAAAGATATATTAGACCAAGTGGAGAGTTGACTATAGGTGGACTTAAACCTGATACATTCTTAGAAGACGTAAATGACAACATTTTAGAATACACAGTGAGAATGATAAATAGTGAATAATAACTTTGCCTAATAAAGTGTCATATGTATGCGGGTTTCAGTGGTTTGTTAGGCTGTAGTTCGTTGTTGCAACACCGCCAATTCGTATTTGACGATTGACGGAAAACATGAAATATTGAATAAACGAATTGGCCTCGTGCGTAATTGAAAGTTTCGTACTTTTAATCCCGCACTACAAATAGTGTGCCGAGAAGCAATGAACGGCAATAAACATTCATTGCATGCTGTAATTGAGATGGTGGAAGTTGCAAACGAGCAACCGACCCACCGAAGTTGTCTTGCAGGAGAGGGCTTCAAACCGCCTAAAGGTGCTTTGGTAAAGAGCCAAGGTGCTGAGCGTTTAGGAAAAGGCTTTGCCACGAGCATTGTCAGGTATGGATAAAGGAGATGAACTAACCGTAACCACTGATGAGGTGTCGAGAAGTGCATACATCCAGTCAAAAGCTACGAAGTATGTGGCGGAGTGAAAAGTAGTATTGAAAAATACTAAATACGGAGGCAACCTGTTTATTTTCCGTATGGCTGGCGTCATTCAGGTGGCATGAACTTTATCTGGGCTTAATTACGGAACTCGGGAACCTGCATGATGATGTAAAGAGAAATGCACAACAGGTACAACCTGAAGGCAGAATATCAAAGCATCATGTAGGGGCGGACTAACTCGTAGTAGTGATGAAGTTCCTGTAATGGGAATGGAGCAAAGGGGTTAGCTAGTTTAAAAATACAATTTGCCAACTTGAAAGAGGATGAGCTTTTATTTGTAGATTAAATTAGAAGAGCCGTATGACGGGAGACTGTCACGTACGGTTCTGTGAGAGGCTTAGGGTGAAATTCCCTTTGCCTACTCGACCACAAACCGTCAGACTGTCTAAAAACTAACTGCATATTGTTAAAAACTCACTCCTATATAAACACTTCAAAAAACATACATTCTGTATCTTCGGGTATGAAATTTATCAAAGGACAAAACAGGGAACAAACCTACCTTTTCCCGGTTTCGCTTGATAGTGCTGTTGATGCTAATAACGAAGTCAGGTTAATCGATATTTTTGTGGATCGTTT
>JABINZ010000268.1 GCA_018698135.1 Bacteroidota bacterium | reverse complement strand
GGTTGAGTTAATTCTTTATACTCCTCAATTTTATTTTGTGTTTTGCCTATTTCTTTATCAATAAGCTCCTTAATCTCTTTCGTTTGCTCTTTGTCCATGATTATGTTACTTTGCAAGGCTCAATTTCTATAGCCGTAGAAACTCAAAGTTAAGAAAATGAAATGCAATTTATTTTCAGCCTTTTTTGCTTTTAGGCTAAGGTGTTTATATTGAGTTCTTTAAAATATTTCCTCCATAAACACTCGCCCTTAAGCCTGTCTTGTCGAATTGACAGTGGTGTGGAGATTTAAATCTAATTTCAATTCAATATTTTATTCATGATATTCTTAAAGCGTGTACTGCTTACTGGATGATCGGCAACAACTTTGCCACTGAAAGTGATGCAAAAAGTACCAAAAGCACATGGTGAACGCTGCGCCTTTTCATGTGAATCAATAAGGATTAAATTGGCACTTATACCAAAAAGATCGCGTGCAACTTCTGTAATTTCTTTGACAGATTTTGCTATATAAGGACATTGATCTGTATAATATATCACTAATCCCTTATCATTTGTACTGCTACCAAATCCATTATCTTTCATTGAAGGAATGGGAAAAGAATCATTCAATGTCAAAACCAAAAGATCAAAATCAGGTTCAACTTTTTCAACTTCCTTAAAGCCCATTTTGATAAAAAGTGATTTGGAAGCCATCCAACTTCCTTTTCGAACCAATACGGCAACTCCAGACTTCTTTTGAGCTTTCGCATCCTCTATACAAGAGTTAAGTAGTTTCACCCCATAACTTTTATCCTTATAGGGTTTTTTCATGATGTATATGCAATGAATAAAATAATAGCCATGTGCATTAACAGGTCGCCAGCTAAATTCTCCCGGTATGTATTCAATTGCTCCAATTGCTCCATCTTGTTCGGAAAAAAGCACTTTGTATTTCATACCCTTTTCAAACTGAGCAATATTCCATTCAATTTTCTTCTGATAGCCTGTTTGTTTTATATTCTTATAGCCACACATCGAAAATGTATGTGCATTAGATGCATTGGTGTCTATTAATTTGACGTCATTCATACTTCTTCAGGTAATTTAAGGAGGGTTATATCAGAAGCCAAATTAAGTATTTTAAACATTACATCTTCTTCCTTTAATCGACCTTTTGAATTCATTTTTTATTCGACATATCCAATTTTTTAAAATATTTTGAAAAAGTTTTGGTTGTTTGAAAAAAGTTTTTTTACATTTGACTGACCGTTCAGTCATAAAATAATATATCTATGCCACGAACTGAAGATCAGTTAAAAGAAATTAGAGGAGAGAAACGGAATCTCATTATGCAAACAGCAATGGTATTATTTGCCAAGCAAGGATACCAACAAGTTTCAATAAATAAAATTGCGAGCTCAGCAGGCATTTCCAAAGGTTTAATGTACAATTACTTCGACAGCAAGGAAGATTTACTGGAGCAAATTGTTTCTGAAAGATTTAACGAAATCGTTTTACATTTTGATCCCAACCGAGATGGTTTATTAGAACAACATGAACTGCTCCAGTTTATTGATAAAATCTTTGATCTCATTAAAGATAATTTTGATTTCTGGAAACTGTTTTATAGCCTGTTTGTACAACCACAAGTATTTGAATTGCTTTCTAAAAAATATGTAGAATTGCTTGAGCCATTCTATAGTATGCTCATGAAGTACTTCGAAACCAAAGGATGTAAAAACCCCCGATCTGAGGCAATCTTTTTTGGTGCTTCGCTTGACGGATTAGCTGTCAATTACCTAATTGATCCAGAACATTTTCCGATAGAAGATATAAAAGAGAAAGTAAAAAGTTTATACAGATAAAATGAGAAAGATGAAAAAAATAGCATTTACGCTAATTATTTGCACAATAGCTTTATCAGGTGCAATTGCTCAAACAGCATTGGAAATTATTGAAAAAGCAGATGCGAAACACCGTGGCATCAGTAGTTATGGAGAAATGTCGATGACAATTGTTAGAAAAAACTGGACACGTACTGTTGAAATGAAAAGCTGGACAAAAGGCTCCGATCAAGCAATGATTTATATTACTTCGCCAGTAAAGGAAAAAGGACAAGTATTTTTAAAGAGAGGAAAAGAGATGTGGAACTGGATGCCATCTATCGATAGAATGATTAAAATTCCACCTAGCATGATGATGCAAGGTTGGATGGGATCTGATTTTACCAATGATGATTTGGTTGAACAATCCTCGTCTGTAAAAGATTATAAGCATACACTATTGGGAAAATCAAAAGTCAGAGAGGTTTTGTGCTATAAAATTGAGTTGATTCCTAAAGAAGATGCTCCGGTAGTTTGGGGTAAAATTATCATGTGGATTACGGTTGATGGATTTGATACCTGGGCTGCAGAATATTATGATGAAGACAATGAATTGGTAAACGTTGAAAAAGCATACGATATTAAAACAATGGGTGACCGAACAATTCCTACACGCATTGAAATCATCCCTGTAGGCAAAAAAGGAGAAAAAACAATTCTTCAAATAATTGATATGAAGTTTAACGAAAAATTGGAAGACGATTTCTTTTCGCAACAAAATATGAAGAGGATCAGGTAAATGGATAAATTGTTAAATTGAACTATTGTTAAAATGAGAAATAGTTATGGCAAAGTACTTATCATTAGAAGACTTAAGCTCATATAAGTTAGCACTTGAATTGTCAAATTATGTTTGGGATATTGTTGTGAAATGGGAATATTTTGAAAAAAAGACTGTTGGAGAACAATTTGTTCGAGCTGCAGATTCTATATCTGCAAATATTGCAGAAGGATTTGGGCGATATGGCAAGAAAGACAAGATAAAGTTTTATCGATATAGTTTAGGTTCATTGAGTGAAGTTTCTGACTGGATAGCAAAATCTATTCACAGAAAACTAATTACAGAAAAACAGGAAAAGGAAATGCTTAAATTTTCTACACAACTTCCCATTGAGCTTTACAACCTCATCAATTTTACAAATGAGAAATTAAAAATATGATTAGGCAAGTTGCAGGAATGATTTTATAACAATTTATCAGTTTATCTATATAACAATTTTTAATATGAAAACATATTTAAAACTCGCTTGGCGAAACCTTTGGAGGAATAAAAGAAGAACGCTAATCACAGTTTCTTCCATTTTTATTGCTGTTTTATTATCAGCTCTGATGAAATCCATGCAGGAAGGATCATATGAAAGCATGGTAGATATGGCTGTGAAGTTTTATTCAGGTGCAATTCAAGTACATAAAGATGGGTACTGGGAGAATCAAACCCTGAATAACTCACTTGAAGTGGATGATTCCCTTATAAAGGCACTTGATAATGTGGAACATATCAACTTCTATACACCCCGAATCGAATCCTTTTCACTGGCATCTTCTGAAAACTTAACCAAAGGAGTGATGGTTCTTGGAATAGATCCTGAGCGTGAAGATCAGGTTACGAAAGTTAAATCAAAATTAGTAGAGGGTAATTACCTGAACCAAAATGATGATGGCGTTTTGCTTTCCGCTGGTTTAGCAAAATTCCTGAAGTTGAACTTAAATGACACTCTCGTTTTGCTTGGGCAAGGATATCATGGGGTGAGTGCCGCAGGAAAATTCCCCATAAGAGGTATCATTAAACATCCAAATCCTGAGTTTAACAAAATGCTCGTTTACATGAGTATAAAACAATGTCAGACATTCTACTCGGCAGAAGGTTTATTGACTTCATTTGTTATTATGGTAGATGATTATGACAAAATTCCCAAAATACAACATGGCCTAAAGAATCAGATCAATTTATCCAAGTTTGAAGTTATGAATTGGAAAGAAATGCAGCCGGTTTTGGTTCAGCAAATTGAAAGCGATAAACAAACAGCAGTTATTTTCAAAGGGATTTTGTATCTGGTCATAGCTTTTGGCATTTTAGGAACTATTATGATGATGATGTCGGAACGAAAACGTGAATTTGGTGTTGTAATAGCCGTAGGTATGCAGAAATACAAACTCAAAACGGTGGTTTTTATTGAAACAATTCTAATTGGTATTGTTGGAATTATCACTGGAGTTGTAGGGAGTTTTCCTTTGACATGGTTCTTTTACAAAAATCCGATTCCCTTAAGTGGGAAATCGGCTGATGCCATTATTGAATATGGATTTGAACCTGTTATGTATTTTTCCATTGCACCTTCGGTCTATCTAAATCAAGCAATTACCATTTTTGCTTTTACTTTAGTTATCGCTATTTACCCATTATATTTTCTTGGTAAACTTAAAGTTATGGATGCTTTAAGAAGTTAATTCAATGGCAGCAAAAACAATTATAGAATTTAAAACATATAAGATATGATTTGGTCAATCGCATGGCGCAATGTGTGGCGTAATAAAGTAAGAAGTTCAATTGTAATAATTGCAGTTTGTCTGGGCCTTATGTCGGGAGTATTTTCCGCAGCATTTATGAAAGGATGGATGGGGCAACGGATGGATGCTGTTTTACTCACTGAGATGAGCTATATTCAGATTCATCATCCTGAATTTAAAGAAAACTATGAGTTTACGTATTTTGTCGACAATTCAGATAAAATTGTACAAGATATTAAATCATTGGATCCTACTATCAAGCTTAGTAAAAGAATGGTTATTAATTCCATGGTAGCTTCAGCTGAAACAGGAACTGGTGTTATGATAAAAGGCATTGATCCTGAAATGGAAAAGGAGGTAACCAACATTTACACTAAAATTGTTGAAGGAGCCTATTTTGAAGGAATCAGTAAAAATCCTGTAGTGATTGGTAAAAAGTTAGCCGATAAACTGGATGTGTCTATTCGTAATAAAATTATAGTTACTGTACAAGATCAGGATGGAAATGTTACGAGTGGCGCATTCCGCGTAGCTGGAATATATAAAACCTCCAACACAACTTTTGATGGATCCACAATTTTTGTTAGAAATAGTGACTTAGCCACCCTTGTAGGAGTCAATCCAGAAATGAGTCATGAAATCGCTCTTTTATTGTCGGACCAACATAATTTGGAAGAAACTACACAAATAATTGGCGCATTAAATCCCGATTTACTGACAGAAAGCTGGAAGGACTTAAGTCCTGAAATGGGCTATATGGATGATTTGATGGGTGTTTACATGTACTTTATTATCATTATCATTTTATTTGCACTTTGTTTTGCCATTATCAATACAATGCTAATGGCTGTACTCGAAAGGGTAAAAGAAATTGGGATGTTAATGGCTGTTGGTATGAACAAACTCAGAGTGTTTTCTATGCTCATGTTAGAATCTATTTTTCTAACACTAAGCGGTGGATTTTTGGGAATAGTGCTTGGCTATATTCTATTTCTGTTTTTCCAGAAAAATGGAATTGACATGTCGATATGGGGAGAAGGGCTTGAAGCCATGGGTTTTGCAGCTATTATCTACCCTGAATTTGATTATGGGATGATCATTCCTATCATTATTTTGGTAATACTAACCGGATTGTTATCATCCCTTTATCCTGCTTACAAAGCACTAAAACTCAATCCTGCTGATTCAATTAGAACTGATTAATTTTATTTATTAAAGAATTAAATTTATAACCATGAATATTATAGAAGTTAAAAAACTCCACAAAATTTATGATGAAGATTCATACCCTGTTCATGCTGTAAGGGGTGTAGACTTAAGCTTTAAAGCTGGTGAATTTGCAGCAGTAGTGGGTCCTTCAGGATCAGGAAAAACCACCTTTCTAAATATGCTGGGAGGCTTGGATGATCCGACAAAAGGAGAAATTTTTATTGATTCCGTGAATATTAGCAAACTCACAAACCGCCAAAAAATAGATTTTCGCATGAATCATATTGGATTTGTGTTTCAGGCTTATAACCTTATTCCGGTGTTAACTGCAAAAGAAAATGTTGAATTCATTATGCATTTGCAAGGAAAATCAAAAGCAGAACGTGAATTTCGGACAAAAGAATTGCTACAAGCTGTAGGTTTGGATGACAAAATGGACAAGCGCCCGTCAAAGCTTTCTGGCGGACAACAACAGCGGGTTGCAGTAGCTCGTGCATTGGCTTCAAAACCAAAATTCATTTTAGCTGATGAGCCTACTGCCAATCTGGACTCGAAATCGGCAGCTAATTTATTAGAGATTATGGAGCGCCTGAACAAAGAAGAAAATATCACTTTCATCTTTTCTACTCACGATCAAAGAGTCGTTGATAAAGCCAGACGAGTGATAACACTTGAAGATGGACAAATAAAGTCAGATGAATCAGTATCTTAATAAAACAGTTGAAATTTGAATGGCATGCTTAAAATAAAAGTATTTAAACCATTAGTGATCCTTGTGCTATTTGCTTTCAGCATGCAAATTCATGCACAGGAAAAGCAAAAAAACTGGAGCCTGAATGGATATGTTAAGGATATGCAGTCCATTTTATTCACCGAAGTCGATAGTGATTGGATGAATGATAATCTAATTCATAATCGTCTGAATTTTAAGTGGTATATGACGAAGTCTCTCACCTTAGATGTTGAAATGAGAAATCGTTTTATGTTTGGTGATTTTGTTAAATACATTCCGGGATACGCTAAAATTGTTGACAATGAGCAAGGTTTTATTGATATGTCGGGATTGATATTTAGTGAAAAATCGTTTTTACTCCATTCGACTATCGACAGAGCATGGATTGATTATACCAAAGGCAAATTTCAAGTACGAATTGGAAGGCAGCGTATAAACTGGTCACAAACTTTTGCTTGGAATCCGAATGACCTGTTCAATACCTATTCCTTTTTTGATTTCGATTATGAAGAAAAGCCGGGGAGCGATGCTGTTAAAATAGTTTACTACACAGGCATGACCTCTCAATTGGAAGTAGCTGTAAAGGCTGACTATAAAGACAGGCTCACTGCAGCAGCGATGTATCGATTCAATAAGTGGGGATACGATTTTCAGTTTATCGGTGGTGTTTTTGAAAGTGATGACATTGTGATTGGAGGAGGTTGGAGTGGTCAGCTTTTCAAAGGTGGTTTGCGTGGAGAATTTAGCATATTCCAACCTATCAAAGGCACATCATCTTCAAATCCTGCCCTATTGGTCAGTGCAGGTTATGATTATACGTTTAAGAATTCATTGATGTTTCAAACAGAAGTGCTTTATAATTTGAATGGCAAGGAGGATGGTGATTTTGATTTAAATGAATTCTATTTTATGGATTTAAGTGCTAAAAATCTTTCACTAACCAAATGGTCATTTATGGGAATGCTTGCATATCCGATAACACCATTGATGAATGGTTCTGTTTCAGCGATGTATAGTCCTAATGACAAATCCTTTTTTGTAGGACCAACTATCTCCTATTCATTAGCAGAAAATCTTGATTTTTCGCTGGTCGCTCAATCTTTTTTCAGCGATGCAGCAATGGGAGGAAAAGGAACATTTGTGTTCTTACGAATTAAAAAGAGTTTCTAATCTTTAATCCCAAACGAAAACCAGTATATATTTTTGTCTGTTTCATCATACTGGATATAGACATATAAATTGTTATTCTCTCCCCTCCAAGCGCCAATAACCGATTTCGTGAAATTATAATCAGGCAATTTCTTTTTAACTTCTTCCAGACTCGTATTGGATGAAAATTTAAGTCCGTCTATTATTAATAATCCTCTAAATCGTCCTTTTGGTATAAATGAATAATCTTCACTAGGATCATTTCCCATATAAATATTAAAATCACTTACTTCATCAGAGCTTGGACTTTTATATAAAATTATTCCCAATTTGTCGTAGGTACAAATATCATTTACACCTGGGTCAACTCGATCTTCTTTTCCTATGGCATGTATAAATCGGTTATGTGACCAAGGACTAATAAACTCATTTTTATTAATTTTCAATCCACCATTTTTTATTTCAATTTTCACCTTCTTAACCTTCTTCTTGCTCGATGGGACACTAAAAGAAAATAGAAAAGCTGAAAAAACAATAATCAGGAAAGGAATAACAAAAGCGTTATGTTTAGCTGATAACTTTTTCATGGATTTATTTTTGATGGTTTACGAATATACGATAAATCAAATTTGTGTATTTTTTTAATACCAATTGAATCCAAATTGTAAAGATGTATTTGCACATATATTGAAACGTGAATTTTCTAACAATGGATAAACCTATAATTTTGCAGAAAATCTTGATAATGAAGTCAGCCTATATATTTATTTTTCTTGCCATAATAACCCTAAACTCCTGTTCTCAAACAGTTGATATCTTGGAAGTAGAGAGCAGAGATGGAATAACCTATTTGAAGAAATCGAACAAGCCTTTTAAAGGTACTGTGATATCATGGTATAGTCCGGGAAATAAATTTTCAGTTTCTGAATACGATAAAGGTTTGTTAAATGGAAAACAAACAACCTATTATGCGAATGGGCAGGTTCAAAGCATTATTACCTATCTCGATTTTTATATGAACGGACCTTATGTGTTTTATTACAAGAATGGACATATTAAAGAAAAAGGCAACTTCATCCACTGTATGGAAGATGGCTTGTGGAGCTATTTCTATGAAAATGGAGAAAAAAAAGAGGAAGGCTCATTTAATAATGGAATTCGAAGTGGGAATTGGCTTTTTTATGATGAAAATGGTCGTTCAAAAAGCAAGCATTATTAGATCAATATCATACAAAATAGATTCTATCCCTTCTTTTTGTCAGTGCACATTTTCATGCTAATTTTGCTGCATGATCAAAATCCTTTTCCTTTCCGATACGCATCTGGGTCATGAATATCCCATCCGTGCAACAAAACGAATTCGCAGAGGCCAGGATTTCTTTGATAATTTTGAATTTGTCCTCAACTACGCAATTGAGCATAAAATTGATTTGATTCTTCATGGAGGTGATTTCTTTTTTAGAACCAAAATCCCCGAAGCTATTATAGGCAAATCCTACAAAATCCTGTATGATTTTGCCAAGCACAATATTCCACTTGTTATTGTACCCGGAAATCACGAAAGCTCACGTTTACCGCGTTCTCCTCTCATTTTTCAACCCAACCTCCACATTTTTAAGGAAGCTTGCTGTTTTCATTTTGAAATAAAAGGAAAGAAAATCAATATCTCAGGTTTCCCTTATGAAAGGCATCAGATTCGAGATCAATTTCACGACATTGCTCAACAAATTAAAAAACAGGAAGCAGAAGCAGATATAAATTTACTGCTTACACACCATGCAGTTGAAGGTTGTACTTGTGGTCCGGGTAACTATACATTCCGCAAAAATGAAGACGTGATTCAAATGAAAGATATTCCTATGCATTATGATGCTGTATTGTGCGGTCATATACATCGGGAACAAATTCTTTGGAAAAATGAGCAGAACAAAAAACTCCCAATTATTTATGCAGGTTCAGTCGAACGAACATCATTTGCTGAGAAAGAAGAAATAAAAGGATTTTATGTACTTGAGTTCGATGAAAAAAAACAAAACAGAAATTTTGTCCCATTAAATACCCGCCCCATGGTCGACATAAGCATTCCTGAGAATCTCAATTCTGCTATTGATTTAGTCAATTACTTACTCGATGAAAGCAAAAGTCTTGATTCAAGATCCATCCTTAAGATTAAATGCACAAACGAAGAAATCAGGAAACTACTTACTCCAAAGCTACTTGATGAAGTGTTTAAGCCTTCCATAATAACTCAAATATCTGGCTGGAATCAAGAGTTCAAGCAAAGAAAGAAGAAAGAGAAAACACCTAATTTATTCGATCTCTAATATAGAACCGAATTGTATTCGGTTTATTTTGTTACTCTCACTTGTCCGATAAAAAATCGGACATACACAATACCTCCACTCAGTGTCTCCACTTATTAAATTCACCAAGGTTTAAAAACAGATAGCAGTGGGACACTGAGTCTCAAATACAATACATCAGTGTCATCTAAGAGAGACACTGCTGAGATAAAAACCACTAATGTAGAGCCGAATTGCATTCGGCTTCTTTTGTTACTCTCACTTGTCCGATAAAAAATCGGACATTCACTATACCTCCACTCAGTGTCTCCACTTAATAAATTCACCATGGTTTAAAACAGACAGCAGTGGGACACTGAGTCTCAAATACAATACATCAGAGTCCTCTACGAGAGACACTGCTGAGACTATAAAGAAATCTTGAAAAGAATTTGAAAAACTCAGGAATTAAAGGACTTTCATTTACAAATCTGAATATATTCCGGCAGTTCTACCTTATATCTCCTGAGATAATTCAGACAGTGTCTGAATATTTTAGGGATTCTTCAATTATTCAGTCACCGTCTGAACAATTCACCTTACTGTTTGTAGTCTGTAGCTTTGGCCATAGAGCAGAGGGACTACAAACCTATTTATTACTCCATTCCCTTTATTTTCTTATTATAAAACAAACTGCATTCTGGTTTCTTATTTTTTATCCACCTGCTGCTGCCATGTTTCGAAGTTAATGAAGTTGTTGATTTTTGTATATGTTTTATGTGTTCAATGACATTAATTTCTGTTACAAGTATTAGCTAAAAATGTAACAAACGTTTTGTTTTCTTTTCGGCATCATTCAGAAATCTTTTCGAAAGAAAGTCAACAAGTTGTTGGGTTTTTAACCCGCATTGAATAATTCTCAATTATTTTATTGTCTTCATTTACATCAACATTTTTCCGAATTATCTGTCAATAAATTCCCAATACCCTCCTAATTTCGGACCTTTACGAATAATAATATTTGTCTTTTTTAGCTTGGAAAGATAATTTTCAATTGTTCTATCTGTCTTATCCAATTCTTGAGCAATTTCTTGAGCTGTTGAATAAGGGTTTTGCATTAAAATATTATGAATTGCTTCTGCCTCCTTTCCGAATTCACTTCCGAAATCTTTCCGAAATCTTTCCGAAATCGTCCTCTTACTCATGAGAACCACCAGGAGATGATTTTCTGTAGAAAGTGATCATAAAAAAAGAGTTCAGGAAAAGACAGAAAAAAGAAAAAATACCTAACTTATTCGATCACTAATGTAGAACCGAATTGTATTCGGTTTGTTTTGTTTCTCTCACTTGTCAAATAAAAAATCGGACCTACATTATACGTCCACTCAGTGTCTCCACTTATTAAATTCACCATGGTTTAAAAACAGACAGCAGTGGGACACTGAGTCTCAAATACAATACATCAGTGTCCTCTGCGAGAGACACTGATGAGATAAAAACCACTAATGTAGAGCCGAATTGCATTCGGTTTATTTTGTCAAGCGCTGATTCAATTATAAATCGGACCTATATTATCAATACCATTAGTAACAAACTTCAACAAATCAGAAAAAATTATCAGGAAGGTTGGAAAAGAAAAAGCCCTCTCGAAATAATCGTGAGGGCTTTAAGTGATTTTGGTACCCGAGGCCGGTACCTATTAAGATTGATATACAATTAGTTACAAGTGATTAGTAACAAATTAGTAACTTTTAGATGTTTTTAGGGCTAATTTGAGGAGGTTTCTAAATCAAATATACAAATTACATATAAACTACCAATCATCCACATTTAACTTATTACTTGTTTTGTCATTTAACTTTAAAATGGTAAGATTTTCATTATAGGAATGATAGATTAGAAAACTAATCCAATTCCTATTCCGCTTTCAGTTGAAATAGGCAAAACCTTATTTAACTTCTCACCTGCTTTTCTTACATGTGAAAAACTTTCAAGAGTGAATATTATACCAATTAGATTTAATGCTATGCCTCCATATAATACAGCCTTTTGTGCATCTGTATTCATAAATGTACTACCAATTATTGCCCCGGTTCCAATGGTACTTAAAACTATACCAGTATAAATGTGCTTTGAAAACAATATCAATTCGCTTCCTGAAGTAATATTGAGCTTTTTTTGAATAATTGCCCAACTATCTTTAGTAGTTTCTCTATTTGAGCTTAAATATTTTATACTGTCTGTATAGATAGTTTTACTTATTGAAATATTATTATCAATTATATAATACTTAACACTAGATTGGGCCAATTCTGAGATAGTGCAACAAATTATTTGACCTCCTTTTGTAATTATTGTATCATTTTGAGAATAACTAACAATCGACATAAGAAGCAAACAAGCAAATAGGCTAGAGTGTTTTTTCATAATCCAATATTTTAAGTCAAAATTAGCAATTATTTATTAAACATCTTTCTTAGATGAATGTATATAACCCCCCTGCATAGTTTTAGCAAGTATAACCCCCTTATGTTATTTTGACAAGAAAGAATGTTTTGATAGCTGTGTTGTTGATTTGAAAAGTCTCAGGGATGTTAACTCCCCTCCCCTCAACTGACAAAAAAAAGAGCATAGGTCAACAGGGCGTTAACCTATACTCAAAAACTACTCTTCTCTTCAATACAAATCTACAAATTACATGTGATTAGTCACAATAAGTGAAATGGTTCTCAATTATGTACTCAAATCCTCTTATTATTCAATAATTGTATATTTAAAACTAACTGTTTGGTCTTGCTCCTCAGCTTCATTGATACTTATTGATTCCATTTTAGGCAATACATAAGGTAATAATTTTGTAATAATATCAAATTTATCCTTTGTAGGTAGCTCTTTAAATTCTGCAATTACATATTCAATCTCAGTATCAATAAAATTCTTAATCATCTCTTTTGTGTCATGAGTTATTTTATTTGGAGTTCCTTTTGGCCTTCCTTCAATGTTTCCTGAAGTTCCCTTTTGATATGCCATATCATTGTATTTTATTGTTATTTACAGTCAATTGTAAAACCTTACTGATTCCTTTATCTTTTT
>JABINZ010000267.1 GCA_018698135.1 Bacteroidota bacterium | reverse complement strand
GCTCATGTTCTTATGAGTGGCAATTTGGAGATTCATTAAAAAGTTATGATACAAATGCTACTCATCACTACAGCAGGGAAGATAGTTTCAATGTGGTGCTATATGCACTTTCAGACTATGGTTGTCTGGATACTTTAACTAATAAAGTGTATGTTTTTCCACCAAGGGCAGATTTTGAGATATCCGATTCTTCACAATGCTTTTCAAACAATAAATTCATTTTCTACAACACAACACGAAACGATTATGGAACTATAGTTTACAAATGGTTTTTTGGGGATGGGGATAGTTCGAATGTGCAGGATACTATTTATCACACCTATTCAAATGTAGACAGTTTTATAGTATCACTTACAGCTTACTCCAATTTCGGCTGTGCTGATACGATGAGTAAAAAGGTATTTATTCACCCAATGCCTGTATCTGATTTTAGTATAAATGACAGTGCACAATGCTTCAATGAACAGGATTTTGTAATGAAGAACCTGTCAACAGTTATCAACGATAGTATAATTGCCAATAGCTGGTTAATAGGAAACAAAAGCTATTCGACTTATGATCTTCAAATTTCAAATCTTATTGCAGGTCATCATCAGCTACAACTTATCCCCATAACAGCAAATGGATGTACAGATACGATTGTTAAAAGTATTGTGGTTCATTATGCTCCAAGTGCAGGATTTACTTTTTCAAATGCAAGTCAGTGCCTGAACATTAATCATTTTCAGTTTAATAACAACTCATCAATTGATTCAGGTTCAATGAGTTTTTATTGGGAATTTGATGATTTTACGTTTGACTCCATAATGCATACTAGCCATCAATATTTGCTTAGTGGGCAATATAATGTTAAGTTGAAAGTGGAGTCAGAATTTATGTGTAGTGATTCTATCAGCAAGGCAATTATTATACATCCAAATCCTGTTGCTAATTTTATCATTGTTGATTCATCTCAATGTCTTCAGTATAACTATTTTCTTTTTATTAACACATCCTCAGTACCATCAGGCATCATAACTTCCAATCATTGGGAATTAGGAAATGGAGATACTTCGATTCAGTCATCATTAAATTATTCCTACCTCTCAACAGATACTTTTGAGGTGGAGTTGGTAGTTAGCTCAAATCTTAATTGTAATGATACCATTATCAAACAGCTTATTGTTGGTGCAATGCCAATTGCTGATTTCGAGATAAACGATTCATCTCAATGTTTTAACGGACATCAATTTAGTTTAGAGAACAAAAGCAGTGTTCTAAAGGATAGTATTATTCAATATCAATGGATTATTAACAAGATTGATACAATAACAAATTATCAAATTGATTCATTAACATTCCTTAATCCCGGAATAATAGATATTGAATTAATCACAACCACAACTCAGGATTGTAAAGACGGAATTGTAAAACAACTATTTCTTAATGCCAGTCCTGAAGCAGCTTTCAGCATCAACGACTCCACCCAATGCCTCGATTCCAACAGTTTTGAATTCACCAACCTTTCAAGCATAGAAACTGGAACAATGAGTTACACGTGGATTATCGATACTAATGAACTTTTAACTTTCCAACCTTCAACCTTTCAATTCAAAAAGTGGGGTAAATATCCAGTTCAGCTCGTTGCCACTAGTGATCAAAACTGCACAGACACAACCGAACAAAACATTTACGTATACCCGATGCCAGTAGCTGCATTCATTTACCTGAATAATTGTGTGGAAGACACCATGTGGTTTTTTGATAGTTCGATGGTGGATAGCGGTAATATTACCCAATGGTATTGGGACTTTAGAAACGGAAATACCAGCGGAAGTCAGAATCCATTTACCATTTATTATGATACAGGACAAAAGGCTGTAACATTAGTAAGTACTAGTGATTTTGGTTGTGCCAGTGATACAACTCAATATTTCAAAATTGAAAGTAAAGTCTCTGCCCCCACTCTTGAACGGGCAACAGTAGAAAACGATGAACATATTTTGGTTGAATGGACAAAACCGATTGAAGGTATCCCCATGACATACAATCTGGAGCGTTCCGATGATGGCTCATGGTGGGATTATCTGTCAGATGAAGATCAGAGCACTTTCAGCTTTGAGGATTACATGGTTTATCCTGATGATCAAAATTATTATTACCGCTTAAGAGTTACAGATAGTTGTGAATTTACTGGGGAGTATTCAAATTATGGAAAGAGTATTTTGCTACAGGTTGATACGAACGAAGCTTATCCGAAGCTTGTTTGGTCGGCTTATGAAGAATGGGCACAAGGGGTTTCTAGTTACGAGTTGCAGGTTGCAGGTTGTGATAAAGTATACAACGAGTGTGTGGCAAATGAACTGCATTTTTACACACCCCTGCCCCTCTCAAGAGGGGAAAACCAATTTATGGACTCATTCAGCAAGTTTAACTCAGCAAGTTACTGTTACAGAGTAATCGCCTACCGCAACGTTGACAGCCTCCATTCCGTTTCCAATGTAGTTTGTATTCCAACAGAATTTAGATTGTTTGTTCCAAATTCTTTTACGCCAAATGGAGATGGCATTAATGACATTTTCCTTCCTAAAGGCATTTTTGTTTCTGAATACAATCTCCAAATCTTTAATCGTTGGGGAGAGAAGTTGTTTGAAAGTGATGATATTAATGAGGGTTGGGATGGGAAGTTTAAAGGGGAGTATTGTCAATTGGGTACTTATTATTATCAACTAATCGGGACTGGTACTAATGGAGATAAAAAGACGTTTAACGGACCAATACAGCTTTTAAGATAATATATATTGCTTTTCCAATTAAATGAAATTCTTTAGCAGCTTACATGCATACAATGGAATATTAATAAAATCATCTGATTGGATCAGGTTTCTGGGTGAGAGTCTGAATATTCTATCCGGAGAATATTTATCAGCATAACTTCTTAAACTTTTAATATTCCTGTTCATTCCACTTTTTACTTCTAAAGGATAAATCTTTGCTGAATCAGAAATGATAAAATCAATTTCAGCTTCACTTTTGGAAGTCCAATAGAAAAGTGAGTTATTACCATAAGATTTTAATTCCTGGGCAACAAAATTCTCAATAAATGCTCCTTTAAACTCTGATATAATCCTATTCTCAAGTAGTATTAATTCAGAAGACACATTTAATTCTGCAGCTAATAATCCAACATCGTGAAAAAATATTTTAAACTTAGAATAATCAGCAAATGCTGACAAAGGCATTTTTGGAGTCGGAACATTATAAACTACTGTAATCAAACCTGCCTTACTTAACCATTCAACAGTTTGGTCAAACATGGAAGCCCTTGCATTTTTCTTTATTTCACCATACTTAAACTTTTTGTTTTCTTTTGCTAATTGCCTGGGGATGGAGTGCCAGAATTCGGAGATTTTAATAGCTTGCTTCTTATCTGCGTATTTTGAGAAATCCCTGTGATATGATTGTAATATATCGTTTTGAATACGTCTTGCTTTAACAATATCTTGCTCATTAATATAATTCTGAATTACTTCCGGCATCCCCCCTAGATAAAGGTACATTTTAAAATAATTCATTAATTTTTGATGGATGGCTTCAGCTAGTGGATCCGGGGATTTTATTTTTTCTAATTTATCCACTAAAAGGTCTTCACCCATAGCGATTAAATATTCATTAAATGACATGGGATAAATTGTCATAAAGTTTACTTTTCCAACCGGAAACCCAGATTCTTTTCCAATACTTACTCCAAGAAGTGAGCCTGCTGCAATAATATGAAATTCAGGTGTTTGTTCCTGAAAATATTTCAGGCTGCTTAATACCCTGGGGGATACTTGAATCTCATCAAAAAAAACCAAGGTCTCATCTGATGTTATTTTTTGTCCCAGATACAAACCAATGTTTTCAACAATTTCAAGTGGATTTAACGAGTGGTTGAAAATGGATTCAAGGTTTGAATCTTGTTCAAAATTTAGGTATATGTAGTTTTTATATACCTTCCTGCCAAATTCATTCACTAAATATGTTTTACCAACCTGCCTGGCTCCCTGAATTACTAATGGTTTACGATCCTTGTCATTTTTCCATTCCAGCAGTTGATTGTATGCACTTCTTTTCATGTTAATATTTTCGAGTAAATGAAAAATCAGTACAAATCTAAGTTATTATGTGCTGATTTATGCAAACTAGTTCTTGTTTACCCCCTAAAAAGTGTATTTTAACACTAAATAAACCCATGATAAATCGTAATTGTTGGCGAATAAAAACCCGCTAGAAGTGTAAAATGATCAGCCTGCTGTCATAATAGTGCGCTAAAAAAAGATGAAGGAAGTAGTCTCAGAACTATTATTTAATTTGAATATCTGCAATTGTACCGATGATAAAAAATTGCCAAAGAATTCACAGATTTGTTTTCAGGAGGCAAGTGAAATTTCTGCAAATCTGTGGCCTAATTATGAATGGTAATACAGTAAATATGTTTGTGGTATAATAAAGGATATACATTTATTTAACAATTCTGTTTGAATTTGTATACAAAACATCCTAGAGAAAATTGAAATATGAAGAGATAGTGAGCAAACTCGAAAAACTGTTTAAGGTAAAAAATTGCTGTCAAGGGAAACACTGCCTATAATCTTTCTATCAATTTATATTCCTGAATTCACACTACCCAAATTCTTTCTTAAAGAATTTATCAACCCCCTTGTGCATAAATCACAAATCCAATAATCCAATATTGGCGTATATTTCGCTTGATAAATGTTCTTTGAACAGACTGAAGACAGATGGCTAAAAAAACCAAACAAAAGAAAATTTTTGTCCTCGACACAAACGTAGTGTTATATGACTTCCAAAGCATATACTCCTTTGATGACAACATTGTTGTTATACCAATTACCTTATTGGAGGAGATCGACAAATTCAAACGAGGAAATGAAATAATCAATTACAATGCACGTGAATTTGCACGTGAACTCGATATTATTTTTGGAGACTCCTTGCTTAGCGATGGAGTTAAATTGGATACCGGGGAAGAAATTGTTGTTAGCACCAATACAAATTTTGATGAAAAACTGAAAAATGTTTTCTGGGAAGATAAACCAGATCATCGCATTTTATCGGTGGCTTTTAATTTAGCAATTGAAAAAGGTGCCGGTAATGTTTTCCTGGTTTCTAAAGATATAAATCTGCGTATGAAAGCCAAAAGCGTAGGCATTCATGCACAAGATTATGAAACGGGAAAAATCAAGGATATTGATGAGCTCTACTCTGGGAAAAACCTTGTTGAGCATATTCAATCAGAGGTTATTGATGAAATATACAAATCAGGCTACATTGAATTAGATAAAAGCGGTGTTGAAACAAAACCTCTCCCCAATGAATATTTCATCCTTCGAAATGGCAACAAAAGTATTTTAACTGTTTTTCATGATGAAACAAAAACTTTTCGGCAGGTGGAAAAAATGCGTGCCTATGGCATTACGCCACGAAATGCCGAACAAGCTTTTGCATTAAATGCCTTGATGAACCCTGAAGTTAGCCTCGTTACTCTATCGGGCAAGGCAGGAACAGGAAAAACGCTCATGGCATTGGCAGCAGCTCTACAGGTTCGAAGAAGCTATCAGCAGATATTATTAGCACGTCCCATTGTTCCCCTCTCAAACCGAGATATTGGTTATTTGCCCGGAGATGTTTCCAGTAAACTGGATCCCTATATGCAGCCTCTGTTCGACAACTTGACCGTTATTAAACATCAGTTTAAAGAAGAATCGACTGATTTTACGCGTATTAACGACATGCTGAAGAATGAGAAATTGATGATTACTCCATTGGCTTATATCCGAGGGCGAAGTTTATCAAAAGTATATTTTATAGTAGATGAGGCACAAAACTTAACTCCTCACGAAGTTAAAACCATTATTACCCGAGCAGGAGAAGGAACCAAAATTGTGTTTACAGGAGATCCTTATCAAATAGATACGCCTTATTTAGATTCTCGTTCCAACGGACTGACTGTATTAATTGATAAAATGAAAGGTCAGGGGCTATATGGACATGTTACCATGGAAAAGGGAGAACGATCTATTCTGGCGGAATTAGCTTCCGATTTGTTATAAATTGATGAAAGTTGTTTGAGGATAGTATTTAAAAAACCAATAAACAGCTGATGATCACCTTCAATAAAAAATATTTTGGCTTAGCAGTTCTTATTTTCCTTGTCGAAATTGCAATTGCCCTATTTGTACACGATAATTTTATAAGACCCTATATCGGTGATCTTTTGGTTGTTGTTTTAATCTATTGCTTTATAAAATCATTTTTAAAACTGCCTGTATTAACTGTTGCCCTATTTGTATTGATTTTTTCATTTAGCATAGAAATTCTTCAATTTTTGAATATCGTTGAAAAACTTGGTTTAGAAAACTCAAAAACAGCTAAAATTGTCATTGGCACTTCATTTAATTGGCTTGATTTACTGGCCTATTTGACAGGAATTGGCTTCGTACTTATTACAGAAAAATATTGGGTTGCGAAAAAATTAAAGGCAAGGCCTGATTAGTAACCATCCTCTTCTAATGCTCGCACTATTGGATTCTTTATTTTAATTACGAATCCTTAACTTTGGTAAGTGGAGTTTATAAATATTGCTTGTTAACTCTCTTTGAACAGACAAACTATATCATTAGGGATTAAGCTACTTTTTCAATTATAAATCCATAGAACGAAATGTTGCTATGTCAAGTTTATTAAAAAAAATACTTGTTTCTTTAATTTTCATACTGCATGTCTTTGGCCTTTATGCGCAAACAATTGATGGTTATAACGCTAGAGATTACCTGGTTAGTGCTGTTCATCCAATGGGTTGTGATGCAAGCTTTGTGACTGGCCCTCCTGATCATAAAACCTGGGTCAATTTTAATGCTGGAGATGAGATGACAGGGCTTTTTGGCTACCCATCAGTTGATAGTAATGGATATGAACTTCTTTTGGAAACAAGCTATCATGCTGATAATTATTATGTAAGCCTATTGCTCTCCAATAATACCTATTCCAATACTCATTATGTTGATGTAAATGACTGGACCCGAATTGCAGACACTGCCTGGCTTCATATATTTCGGAATTGTTTAGTAGGAACATCGGGTAGAAAAAGATATATATTACCATTGGACTATTCTTCTGACTTTTCACTTTGTTCAACAGATACAGTGATGGGTATAAAAATAATTTTTCTTCATACAGCTGGTGCTGCGGATTTGGCAGGTATTTATATCATAAAAGGAAAAGCTTGTGAGACTTTAAATCTGGGTCGTGATACTACTTTATGTATGGGAGATATTTTAACCTTAAACACCCAAATCCAAAATGCAACCTATAAATGGCAGGATAATTCGACACAAGCAACATTTAGGGTTACAAAAAGCGGAAAATATTGGGTAGAAGTAAGGCATCAAAACTGCATTTTAAGAGATACAATTCAGGTTACTTATAGCCTACCGCCAGTTGTAGACCTTGGCCCAGATACATTCCTTTGCAAGGGCGAAACATATTTGTTAAATGCATCAACACCCTTTGCAAGCTATTTGTGGCAGGATAATTCATCTGCTCCAATATTTGCAGTAAAGGAAGCCGGAACCTACTGGGTTAAGCTAACTATGGGTCATTGCAGCAGTAGCGATTCAGTTTATATTGTTAGTAAAAACAAGCCACTACTAAACTTGGGCAGTGACACTTTTTTATGTTCTGGCGATATTATTCTACTGGCCGTTAACAACACATATGACTCCTATTTATGGCAGAACCATAGTCAGGACACTTTTTGCTTAGCTTCAAAACAAGGAATATATTGGCTTCAGGTTTCGAAAAATGCCTGCAGCAATAGTGATTCGATTCGAATCATAGATTTTAACATCCCTCAACAATTCCTGGGTCGTGATACAATAATTTGTGAAGGAGATCAGCTACAGCTTGATTTATCGAATTTGGGAGCAAACTATTTATGGCAAGATGGTTCAACCACTACAAATTACACGATCAGCAAACAAGGATTTTACTGGCTAACAATTGTTAATGAATGCGGTGTATACACTGACAGTATTTATGTAAAAGTATTTCCCTTATCAAAAGTTAATTTAGGTAATGATACGATCCTATGCTTTGATGACACATTATTATTAAACGTGTACAATGCCAATTCAACTTACTTATGGCAAGATAACTCAACAGAATCCAGCTTCTCGATTTCAGAAAAAGGATTATACTGGGTGAAATTGACTAATAGTTGTGGCCAGGCCGGTGATACTCTTCGTGTCGAAATGAACTATTGCGACTGTATATACTTTATTGCCAATGCTTTTAGTCCTAACAAGGATAGCATTAATGATTACTTTTCGCCCATGATCCAATGCGAAATAAACGATTATGTTTTAAAAATATTTAACAGATGGGGAGAAATGATATTTGAGACCAATAATGCTTATGAAGCATGGCATGGGACATTTAACAATCAACCTGCACCACTTGGCACCTATTATTACGTAATGAAAATAAAGTCATGGAAAGGAAAAGTATATGAAAAGTATGGAAGTGTTCAATTGATTAGATAAGCAAATAATAAACAGCCATTCAAATACATCCATGCATTTTGTTATCTCCATATTTTGATTATATTGAACACAACAAAATATAGGAAGCGGAATGAAAAAAGAAAGAAAATTAATATGGACTAGTATTTTTACTGCCATTGGAGCTTCTTTGTGTTGCATCACCCCCATATTAGCATTGATTTCAGGTGCATCTGGTATCGCATCTGCATTTTCATGGTTAGAGCCATTAAGACCTTATTTGATTGGCATTACTATTCTGGTTTTAGCTTTTGCATGGTATCAAAAATTGAAACCTAAAAAAGAAATGGAATGTGATTGTGAAACTGACGAAAAACCAAAATTCATTCAATCTAAAAAATTCCTTGGAATGGTAACAGTTTTTGCCATAATAATGTTAGCATTTCCTTATTACGGACATATTTTTTACCCAAAAACAAATAGTCAGATTGAAATTGTTGATCCAACAAACATCCAAAAAGTAAACATTGACATTAGCGGAATGACCTGTAGAAGTTGTGAAGAACATGTCAATTATTCAGTAAATGAACTTGATGGGATAATAAGTATTAATTCCTCTTCTGAAAACGGCAATTCTTCTGTCGAATTTGATAAATCAAAAACAAATATTGAAGATATTGAAAGTGCAATCAACTCGACTGGATACAAAGTAATTAACATTGAAATGAAATTAAATGAAGATTGAATTAAAATCCGTTATAAGTTGTCCTGAATGTGGGCATCAAAAAGAAGAAGTAATGCCAACTGATGCCTGTCAGTATTTTTATGAGTGCGAAAATTGTAAAAAACTTTTAAAACCTATCAATCAAGATTGTTGTGTTTACTGTTCTTATGGATCTGTAGCTTGTCCACCCATTCAGGAAAGCAAAAGTTGTGGCGATTCTTGTTGTAACTAGAAGACAAAATACAACACATCAATGAAACGTAGAAAACTCAAGAAACTAAAACCTCATGAAAAACATGCGCTGACTCAATGTGTACTTGCACTAATTTGGATTGGATTTAATCTGGACACACTATATCTTTATAAAGTTAAGGGCGGCCTCTTTTTGATTCAAAAACAAGATTGGCACATTTACTTTGATATTGCATGCTCATTAATCGTTATTATTCTGAGCATTTTTGTTTTTAAAAAGAAATTGAAAGTGTGGGTTGCCTATACTACTTTAGTGCTATGCTATGTTTCCAGTTTTTTTATTGGTTTTTTTAGTTAATGGTATTTTCATTGAATAAATCGAATATGAATAAATCATTCTATTTACATTTGGAAGAAAATACGACCAATGGAGTCTGAAAATAATTTGCTAATTGAAACTTACCAAGTCCCACCATTAGAAATGAAGGTGCGCTTATCTGACATACAAGCGGGCACTTTCAAAACAATTCATTCCAGAAAAGCATTTAAAAATGCCATTAAACAAGGATTAATAAAGTTAAATAGTTGCACAGCTTTCACAGCCGATTATATTAGTGGTGGTGAAATTATTGAAATTTATAAAAGTAATAAGCCAACAACAAAACCTGCTATTGACTTAAAAATTGATGTTATTTATGAAGACGACTATTTAGCTATTGTCAATAAACCTGCGGGCATGGTAGTTAGTGGAAACAAAAAGTGGACACTTGAAAATTCCTTATCAGGGAATTTGAAACCAAGTACGCAAAAAGATAGTTTGCCATGCCCTGAACCTATCCATCGATTAGATTTCCCAACCAGCGGAGCTCTTTTAATTGGAAAAACTGCTCAATCTATCATTGTATTAAATAAACTTTTTGAAGAAAGGGAAATACAGAAAACCTATTATGCCGTTACCATAGGATCAATAGCAGATCATGGCCAAATTGAAACGCCAATTGAATCAAAAGCAGCTATCACAGAATTTAAGATTATTGAAAGTATTGAATCTCCCCGATTTGGGTATTTAAACCTGACCGAACTCAAGCCACAAACAGGAAGAAGGCATCAACTCCGAATTCACATGGCACGTTTGGGTAATCCTATTTTGGGTGATACAAAATATGGCCAAGATGGCTTAGTTTTGAAAGGAAAAGGTCTGTATTTGCAGTCATCATCCCTGAAATTTAAACACCCAATTACAGATGAAACCATTCATGCGAAAATAGCATTACCAAAAAAATTCAAAAAACTTTTTCCATCTGACAATTAGATCAATAGAGAAGTCTTATATATCCCAAATCGAAGAACAGAAATCAATTTAAATTAAATTAGTAAAATGCTACTGTTTATTATGAAATCGATTTTAAATTGCATTCTTTGCAAGAAGAAAAAAGAAGGAGGATGTAAATCTGATTTCTTTTGTTAGACAATAGGTGAATTAAGTTGTGTTTGCCAATACAAGAATATGGGGCTCTATTTCATATGTCTATAATTATTTTAAAAGGTCATATGGAACTCGCATATAGTCATTCCCTTGTTTGTGTAGACTTATACTCATGCTTGTTTCAACTTATTAATAAAGACGTTTGTTGGAGAGGTTGATTCTCAATGGCATTCTAATAAGACAATTATGAACATTCGGATTATTTCCAAACTCATCCTGATTATCTGTATCACACTGTTTACAAGCTACCACGTGATCGGCAAGAATGCTAGAGAAAACGCATTATCGGAACAGGAGTTAATTCAAAAACTTGAAAAATTTCCAGCCTACCGCGAAGTGGTTACCTACTATTTTGAAAACTATAAAAACCCAGAGAATTACCACCTATATTTTGCAAAAAAAAGCGAAGGATGGTTTGTTTATTTAACCAGTGAAAATAATTTTTCAGATACATTGAATGTTGAGAAAATATGGGCTTATAAAAAGAACAAATTCAAGAAACTGAAGAAATACAGCAAGCTTACTAAACCAAAAAAACACACATCAACAGCCCTATATGAAGGAAGCGACAAATATGACCTAAAGCAAGAAATCAATGCATTCATCAATTATTACGATGAGCGAAGATTTGATTTGCATCCATTCTATGGATATATTGGCTGGTCTTCTGCTGTTATTAAACTATTGTCTACACTGAATTTGACTACAGCCCAAATGACTTATTCTTTAGCACGAGCATACAGTCGTTATTCAAGTAGTTTAATTCGTTTTCAATATGGGAATGAAAATCTTAAGTATCCATCAGCATCTTATGAAAAAATTGAAGATAAAAGACTTCAGGAATATCTTTTTTTTGCCAACCAAGCCATTGAACAATATTATAAAACCTACCAGCTCAATCCCAGACTGGAAACTATCATAGGCGATATTTACACGAAGTATTGTAACGAACATCTTTTTGTCTACATGAATTTGATGAGTCTAAAGGAAGAACAGATGGCCAGAAAATATTTGAAAGATTCTTTATACAATCAACAAACATTGGCTTTTTCCAGAAACTATCTGCTTTCTTGTCCTGATAATGCTATTCTTATTACAAACGGAGATAACGACACCTACCCGCTTTGGTATTTGCAGGAAAAATTTGGTTTTAGATCTGACGTTCGGGTAGTCAATTTTCAATTAATGCAAACTGACTGGTGTATTGATATGCTACGAAATAAACATCTTAAATCTGAACCTATTGATTTCAGCTTCGATAATAGTAAAATAAAGGGAAATTTACGTGAGGTTGTTTTTAATGTCGAAAAGTTCGATTATCCACCTTTTTATTTTGAATCAAATGAAGAGGATGATACGAATAATATCCCTATTCCAGCGATTACTCTTGATGGATTCGTTAATCTAAATTATGCTTTGAAAATAATTTTTAGCGATGATTCAAACCATTTAGTACAAGCAGCCAATAATCGATATTATAATAGCATATCGGCTAAGAAATATTTCCTACCAGTGAATAAAGACTATGTCAAGGCTTCATCACTACTGGCTGAAAAATACTGGAATGAGATGCTTGATACAATTCATTTTAATTACAGTTCCAATATTCTAAGAAACGCTTTGGTTTTAATGGATATGATTGCCGAAGCAAATTGGAAAAGGCCTATTTGTTTTGGATCAACTAATAGTAGTGAAACCTTTATCGGACTTAGTAATTATCTGATGCAAACAGGTATGGCCTATCAGCTTGTTCCTATTAAAAAAGAAACGGATAAAAATATCAATAATGATGGATGGATAAACTCAGAGCTGATGTACGAAAACATGTTGCACAATTTCATTTATCCAGATTTTCAGGATCCTTATTTTGTTTTGGATGGTTCCAATTCACGTCAAAGCCAAAATATGCGGAACATATTGACATCATTAGCTTTGCAATTGCTAGCAGAAAGTGATACCCTCAAAACCATTGAAGTGTTGGATTTTAGTGTTAGCACATTTCCCGGAGATCACATTCAGTATGAAATTTCTGCAATTCGTATGCTTGAAACTTATTACATATTATCAGAATTTGACAAAGGTGATGGTATTGCAGTAGAGATTATGCAAAGTTTCAAGAAAACCATTGAGGAGATCAAAAAAAGTGAAACTAGCGAAATTTCAGAAACGATGCTGATCAATTATGGATTAAAATTAATTTCTGCCCTGAGTCAACGATATACAAGACCAACTATTAGTGAAAAATCAGAAAGATTAATGGAAGAGATTTACAGACTTTAATTTTTCAGCTTTGACAACTTTTAAAAAGTTGTCAAAGCTTGAATTTAATAAAGTATATTCTTTCATGAAATGTTCCCTAACAAGTCAAAGCTTGAAAAAAACAAAAACTGGTTCAAGATTTTTCCACACAAGTCCTAGCATGTAAAAAACAAAAACTGGTTCAAGATTCTTCTTGGACCTTTTTG
>JABINZ010000266.1 GCA_018698135.1 Bacteroidota bacterium | reverse complement strand
AACTAAAGAAAGAGAATATTGATGGACTAATTTTCGATTTGCGTGATAATGGAGGAGGTTCTTTAAATGATGTGGTAAAAATTGCTGGTTATTTTATTCCAAATGGGCCTGTGGTTCAAGTTAAAGCCAGATATGGTAAACCAATCATTTTAGAAGATTACAACAATCAGGTTTTGTATGATGGCCCATTGGTGTTTTTAGTAAATTCCTTTAGTGCATCTGCATCTGAAATTCTTGCAGCAGCTATGCAGGATTATAAGCGAGCTATTATTATTGGATCGAATTCAAGCTTCGGCAAAGGAACTGTTCAACGTTTTATTGAGCTAGATCCATTTGCATACCAAAATGGCAAGAATTATACAGGACTTGGTTCTGTTAAGGTAACTATTCAAAAGTTTTATAGAATTAATGGTGCAACTACACAACTTAATGGAGTTGTTCCAGATATCATTTTGCCCGATGAATTCAATTATGTGGATATTGGTGAACGAGAACTAAACAATCCCTTGCCCTGGAATGAAATTAAATCGATAGACTATTCCTATTGGAGTTCAAAAATTGATTTGAATAAAATTAAAAAAAATAGTGAACATCGAATTTCAGACAATGAGTTTTTTAACTTAATGGATGAAAGTGCAAAGTGGATGAAAGAACAAAGTGATAGAAGTTCATATCCGCTCAACTATAAAGAATATCAAGAGATGATTTCTTTGTTTGAAAAAGAGAGTAAGAAATATGATGATATTGCAAAAAAAATAGAAGAATTATCTGTTCATGTTTTAGCTGAGGATCAGAAGAAAATTGATGAAAGCGAAGGGGCTAAAGCTAGATCAGATGCATGGCATAAAGAAATAAAAAAAGATTCTTATATAAATGAAGCTATTTCAGTGATTAAAGATATTGATAAGTCGAAATAATTCAATATGCAATTACTTACAGGATGAATTATAAAGCATTAAGATTTATATACTAAGCAAAGTTTGTATTTATTAGAAAAAGTAAAATTGGGGCTATTTATTTTTGAAAGAAAAGCTAAAAACAATTATTAATTATACTCCTTTATTTTTTTTTTATATATTTGCACTTGTCTACAAACTCTGTCAGATTCCGTTCACTAGGGATTATTAAAGTAAAGTTTTTATTAGTTTAATAGTTGAATCTGTAGAGAAAAATATTTTTTTGATTCTTATTGTTAGAAAAAAAAGTTTTGTTAGATTTGAATATTACATTGTTGCTAAAGATTGAATGAAATGAAAAGGAAAGCGTTAAAACTTATAGCAGTATTTTGTGTACTATTTGTGCTCATTCTGGTAACTCCTGCATCTGCACAGCCAATACCACCTAATGCTACAGCTCCTCTTGGGGGCGGATTGTTAATGCTATTAGGAGCTGGTGCAGTTTATGGTATTTCACGATTTATAAAATCTAGAAAAAAATAGTATTAACCTAAAAAAGTTAAAAAGTATTCAGCAGCAATGTTGAATACTTTTTTTTTGTCTAAAATTCATGAATAGACCTTGCTAGGATGCATGTAAGTTGTTCATCAATCTTTCCAAGCATTAATCTTTACAATTAATTATTCGCCATTTTTTTGAAAGATAAAGATTTATTAAACTGAGATAATGATGAAGTTTTGTAAATGATCATAGCTTTGTAAGGACCTATAAAAAACAAATAATGGAAAATAGATTGTTTATACTGCTATTATCTTTCTCTATCAGTTTAGCATCTTATGCTCAAGATTCTCAATATGTAAAACTTGATGCCTATTTCGAAAAAGCCCTGACTGATTGGGAAGTTCCTGGAATGGCTATTGGCATAATTAAAGACAATAATATTTGGATGGCAAAAGGTTATGGTGTTCGTAATTCAGCATCAAAAGGAGAAGTTAATGCGCAAACTATTTTTCCTATTGCTTCAAATACAAAAGCATTTACGAGTGCTGCATTGGCTTCTCTTGTAGATAAAAAGCTAATTTCATGGGATGATCGTGTAGTTGATTATATTTCTTATTTTCAGTTATATGACCCTTATGTGACTCAAATGATGACAATTAGAGATTTATTATGTCATCGGTCAGGGCTAGCTACTTTTAGTGGCGACTTGCTTTGGTTCAATAGTAATTATTCAAGCGAAGAGGTGATAAAACGTGCCAGATTTCTAAAACCAACATATGATTTCCGAACTAAATTTGGCTATTCAAATATTATGTTTATTACTGCTGGTGAGATAATTCCAATTATTAGCGAGAAATCCTGGGATTCTTATCTGAGTGAAAATTTCTTCACTCCTTTAGGAATGAGCAGAACATTTACCAGTATTAGTCAGTTGGCTGAAGTTGATAATGTTGCATCCCCTCACAATGATATTAAAGGAGAAGTACTCCCAATTTCATATCAGAATTGGGATAATATAGGAGGTGCCGGAGCAATTAACTCCTGTGTAGATGATATGTTAAGATGGTTGAAACTTCAACTTAGTGAAGGTACATTAGATAACCATCAATATTTCAGTAAACAAAGTGCTTGGGAAATGTGGTCTCCTCAAACAATACAAGCAGTTAGTCCTTATTCAAAGAATAGATTCCCAACAATTCATTTTAAAGCCTATGGCCTTGGATGGGGGATGTTTGATTACCATGGAGTTAAAGTTATCAGCCATAGTGGAGGATATGATGGGATGATATCTTATTCTTGTTTTGTGCCGGAAAAAGGATTGGCATTTGTGATTTTAACGAATAAAAATTCATCACTTTATTATCCGTTAAGCTATAAAATATTGGATGAATTCATTGCAGGAATTGACAAAGATTGGAGCATTGAGATACTCGATTTAATCAAAAAAAATGAGGAATACGATGAGCAGCAAAAAAAGAAGATGAATGCCGAGAGAATTTTGGGCACTAAGCCTACTTTGGATTTGAAATCATATTCGGGCATTTATAGCAGTGAATTATATGGAGATGCCGAAATTAAGCTTGTGAATAAGAAACTTCAAGTTGTTCTTTTACCTTCACCTCTGTTTACAGGCGAACTGGCACATTGGCAATACAATACCTTTACGGTTAAAATGAATAACTTTCCTTCCTTACCAGCGGGTAAAGTAAACTTCTATTTGGGCATGGACGGAACAATTGAAGAAATGAAAATTGATATTCCTAATCCAGATTTTGATTTTACAGAATTACAGTTTTTGAAAGTAAAATTGTAAGCATGATTTCCATATTTTGGAAATTATTATTGTATTGAAACTTGCTGCCGAAGGCATTTGTTTCTAAGTGACATAAAATCAGATTGTTAGTTTGGTGGTCGCAATTGTGCATTAGTTTAATAAGAAAATAGATAGATAGAATTTTGGAAAATATATGATTGGTTGAGTATTGATTGATTGAATTAAGGCCGGTATAACACCGGTCTTTTTTTATGCTTTTTTTATTTTCACGAATGATAATGCAATAAATCCAGCAACGAAAAATAGAATTAGCATTAAGATAGAATTCCTCATCGAACCACTAATGTCTTCAATTAATCCATAGGCGGCAATTCCTAGAACGATGGCTATCTTCTCCGAGAATTCATAAAAACTGAAATAGGAAGCAGTGTCTGTAGTTTGTTTTGGAATTAATTTCGAATAAGTGGATCGAGATAAGCTTTGTATACCCCCCATAACTAAACCCACCATAGCCGCTAAAAGATAGAAACCTTCAGGTTTGTAAATAAAATATGCTGTGACACAAGTAATAACCCAAAATGCCAATGCAATAAGCAGAGCCTTAATGTTTCCGAATTTCAAAGAGAGTCGGGCAAATAATTGAGCTCCAAGCATGGCAACTAATTGTATTAGTAAAATGGAGATGATTAGACCTTGAGTGGAAACATTTAGTACTTTAGCTCCAAAAAATGAGGCCATATATAGAACTGTTTGTACTCCCATACTATAAAAGAAAAATCCAACTAAAAATTTTCGAATAACAGACTGATGTTTTAATTGCTTAAAAACTTTATTTATTTCTCTAAATCCATTTAAGATGTAATTGCCCTTTTCAGTAGAATTTCCTGTGTTTTTTGGTAAATGATAAAAAGTATATTGTGAAAAAAGAAACCACCAAATGCCAACAGATAGAAAAGAGAGTTGGTATGGAAGAACTTTGCTTTCAATACCCAATTTATCAGCATTCATTATTAATGCCAGATTCATAACCAAAAGTATAAATCCACCAAAATAGCCAACAGAATAGCCTTTAGCACTAACTTTATCCAACTCATCATCAGTAACAATTTCTTTCAGATAGGCATTATAGAAAACAAGACTTCCATTAAATCCAATGTTGCCTAATATGATGCCTAATAACCCAAGTGGGATGTTGCTACCATCAAAGAAAAATAAAATTATACATGACAAAGAGCCCAAGAGAACAAAAAAACGCATATATGTTTTCTTGTTGCCCGAATAGTCTGCAATACCAGAAAGCAAAGGTGATAAAAAGGCTGTAATGAGAAAAGAGAAAGAAAACGAATAGGAATAGAGAACCGAGTTTTTAATGGTTAAACCCCAAAAATAAACCAAATCGCTACCATCAGCCTGTTTGGTTACTTCTTCGTAAAATGGAGGAAATATCGCAGCTGTAATAACTAGAGGAAAAACGGAATTTGCCCAATCATAAAATATCCATGCGTTAACAAGCTTCCTATTATTTAGTTTAATTTTATTCACGAATCGCAGGCAAGTAACTTCTTCGTTATATTTATAAAATAATTTTGCTGGGCTTTGCTAAGTTGTTTATTTCTTAATATAGTTTTTTTTGTATTTCTTAATTCGTTTGAAGTTAATGGTGCCTTTCGTGTACGTGCCAATAATTTGTAATATTGTTCTTGAAAAATAAAATTCTGGGGGTATTTCTTGCATAGCACACTTGCATATTTAATTGATAAATCATCTCTGTGTTCTACTTCATCAAAAATTTTCATTAAAAAATATTGAGACTCTGTTTCAAGAACAATGTCACCACTTTTCTTATTTAAAAAGCGAATTCCTTTTAGTTTATCTCCTTTCGGCATAAAAAACATTATAGAGCGTAATAGCGAATAATTTGAATAGGCAACTGAGGTTAAATAATAGTACAATCCTGATGTTAGGTAATAGGCATGATAACTATCTTCTTTTTCAAAAGTGGTTTTAATAATGTGAATATGCTTCTTTAACTCCACTATTGTATTCAAGTATTTTTCATCCATTAAATCTACTCTGGCTTGAAATGAATAAATTAATATGGAAAGGAATTTTTTTTCATCGGAATTTAATCGGTTGACGTATTTCTTTGCATTGTCGAGACTTCCATAAAAGGAATTAATATATGTATCGTTTTTTTCTCCTGAAATTATTTTCCACCAAAAGTAATTTGCTTCTAATATGTATGTCCACGAAGAGTAACCATAGTCTTTCTTTAGCTGCTGAATACAAGAATCGGTGCTTTTAAATTCAAAATTATACAGTTTCTCAAATCCCGTATAAATAAATGGCCGTATAGAATCATTAGAAATAGTTGGCAGTTTAGAATTAGTAGCAATTGCTATGGTTCCAATATGAATTAGAACAAAAAGAAATGTTATAGTCAGAATTTTTTTCATTTGAAATAAATGAATAGCAAAAGTAAGTTTAAAATTTAACTCATCAATTATTTTTTTAATGTATTGTTTTTTGCAAAGCAGTTTGTCCCAGAAATTGAATTTACTGCTATTTAGCATAGAAATTTGATGTTGTTGAATGTGGCAAGGATTGCTAATACTGAATTTATCAACATTTGTTTTGCTTAACTATTAATTAAATTATATTTGTGTATTCGATTAACCAAAAAACGTAAGATCTAATTTTAATTGATTGTCGATTAAAAGAAACTCATTAATTAACTAAAACTAATTATTATGAAAAAAATTAAAAATGTGGTTATTGCATTTATTGTTTTAGCCTTTCTGTCTTCATGCACGGTAACCTACGAGATGGTTACTAATAATCCTATGGGAGATGCTGATGGTAAAGCTAGTGGAAGCTCAATGAATCCAGATCTAGACTTTTCATTACAAAAAGCAGCAAAAAAAGGGAAAGTTGATAAAATCAGTACCGTTAAATTCACGATTAAGAGTTATGGAATTATTTCCAAGTACGAAACTAAAGTTACTGGCACCAAAGCTGGTAAATAATAACATCAAATTCTAAAATTTAAATAATACTGATATGAAAAAAATACACAATATAATTGCAATAATGATCATTGCATTTTTAGCTGTTTCTTGCAGTGTCACAACACCCTTAACTGCTACAGATAATCCAATTGGTAGCAAAAGAGGAACTGTTTCAAATACATGTCTTTTTGGAGGCAGTGTTGCCTTACAAGCTCCTGGTAATATGAAACTCACTAGTTCAGGTTTGTGTTTTAATACTGAAAAATATAGCATTTATGATGCTGCTGATGAAGGTGGTATTAGTAGAGTTGCTACTGTCGACTTGAAAATTAAAAACTTCTATTTATGGCAGGAATATACGCTAATTGTAACTGGAGAATAATTTTAAAAAATAAGACAATGAAAAAAATTAAAAATATAGTAGTTCTAGGTATTGTAGCAATATTCTTAACTGCATGTTCAGTAAGTTATCCAGTTTTAGTAACTGATAATCCTGTTGGAACTAAAGTTGGTAAAGCAAGTTATGATGTTAAATTTGGGTTTATTGTACCCATGGATGCTGACGTAGGAATTGAAAGAGCAGCTGAAGATGGTGGCATAACAAGAATTGCGACTGTTGATTTTAAAGTAACGGGAAGCCTTTTTACAACCACATATACAACAATTGTAACTGGCGAATAATCAATAACTAAATTTATAAAATGTTTGTGAGGAGAATACGTTTCGTTTCACAAACATTTTTTTTTGCTCCACTAATTAGCAATTCTGCAAAATTGGTGTGAAAATAAGTTTAATAAATATAGCACATGTTGTTGTGATCTTTTTCCAAACTAAAATAACAACAGTATTTCATGATATAGCTTTTGCTTTTTTTCTTCGATTTTTTGAGCAGCAATATGCCCAGCCGATGTAAAGCCTCCAACATAATATCGATTTATCCATGGTAGTACGCTAATGAATGCATCAAGTAGTGAATAGTTTTTTGTTGTTACAATAAATAGAAGGGTTAAGCCAGAAGTGAGTATTAATGAATTCGCTGCGTTTTTAACATCACCAGCATATAACTGTCCCGCACCAGGTATAAACATGCTCAATATTCGAGCTGTTTTAGTCTTTGGTTTGTTTAAATTATATTGGTCGAATAGTGCAATAATTTGATTTGCTTTAATTGTATCATTTTGAGCATATAAAAAATGATTTTCCGCACTTTCAAATTGATTGTTTTGAAAATCGATTACTGCATGGAAAAACTCTCTCCTTTTGAATTGAATGGCAGAACTGTCTACACTGATATTGTAAAGTTCCTGCAATGCAGAATAGGGCTTATTTTGAATAATATAGATCAATACACGTTTGAAGAGGTATTCATTTGATAAACTATCATTTGAAGTATAAGAATATGCTAAGTTATAATGGAATAAAGCTTTTTCATAATCATCCAATAATAAAAAACAATTTGCCAGTTTAGGTTGAATTATCTCATTTAATTTGTCATCGCCAAAGAATAAAACTCGTTTATAGTTTTTAATGGCGTATTCATAATTCTGCGTGGCAAACAAACTATCTGCAAATGTTAATGTGCCCTGAATATCTTGTGAAAAACCACTAAAAGAACATATACTAAGGATAATATGTAGAAAATACTTTTTCAACTCTGTTGCTTATTTCTTTATTTTTTATAAAATTATATTTATTAGCAGCTTTAATAGCACCATATACATTACCCATATAAAACCCACAACCCAATGCTCCGTAAATCCAGCCATATGGACTCTTAATTCCATTCTTTTTAAATCCACGATAGGATTGATAAGCAGCAGAAGTTGTAAATAATAAAGCAAAAACTCCATCTTTCCAATATCCTGCATAGGTTTGACCCAATCCGGGGACAATTGCAGACAAACTACCAGCTAAAAATTGTCTTTTAAAACGTATATGTTCGTAATTATCAATTATGGCGCTGTATTCAAGAATGTTGGGAGGCATGTCATTATTCCAATCAATTAATTGTTCTGCTGCATTCTCGTATTGTGCATTCATCAGATCAGCTGATAAAGACAAAAACAATTTCTCATCTTTGTTTAAGAGTATAGTTGAGTCAATAAAAAAATTAACTTGTTGATCGTTATTAATTCGGATTTGGATAATTACATATTCAATAGCTGTAGTTTTTAAATTGAATTTTAGATTTGGATAAAAGAGATCTACTTTTTGATCAGCTATTTTGTATTCCGCTAATCTTCTATAAGATTGAATCATTCGGGTTTGAATTGTGTCATTTCCGAGATTCATAAAATTTAAACGCTCAAATTCTTCAGCTGCAAGTTTATATTCACCTGCTTGAAATAAGTAATTAGCATATTTCTTTGAATTTGTTTCATCAAAAATATTTTGTGCCGCAAGCTGATTACTAAACAACAATACGAATACAAATAAAAATGGTCTATTTAACATATTCATATTTAATATTTCGAACATCATCTTCCAAAAGATGTAATTCTTCCTTTAAAATATAATGCTCAGGACTTAAACCATTACATCGGGTTAGTCTGTCAAATGCGTTGATGATACCGACCAAGCTTCCCTGATGGTGAATTGATTGAATTGCATAAACCGAACAAGAAGGATGAAATCCGCAAGATTTATTATCCTGAGAAGAGATGAATAGTTTATAAAATTTGAACAATTGTGTAAAGACAAATTCTGTAGAATTATCACTTTCTTCAACAAAATTATAGTCTTGTTTTTGGACATGAGACTCAAAAATATTTTTTAATAAATCAATTTCCTCTTCTGATTGAGCCAATGCAAAAAAAAGCTGACTATTTAGCAACAGGAAGACAATAGTTATAAAAGCTTTCATTTTGCAAATTATTTATTTGAACATTTTTAAATGTAATAAGTTGATACGACTCTTTTCCATCCGAATAAACTACTTGAATAATCTCTTCAGGGAATCGAATACCTTCAATCTGTTTATATTTTTTGAATAACTGTTTACTCAATATATTTCCTGAAGGATCAAAAATAACAACTCCATATAAATCCTTGTTTTTAGTTGATGTAACAATATGCCCATATTGCTTTTTTAAATGAGAAGGACTTGTCCATGTGGTTATAATTAAGTCTTTATCAGTCTCAACTTTGGATATTTTATACTGGCTTTTTTCAAGCCCAAAGTCAGAAAGCTTTCCTTCCAGAACCAAATTGAATATTGTGTATTGTAGCAGGGGAATAATGCTTTGTTTTCTGATCAAGTTATTATCTACTATAGTATACATCAGGCTATCTTCAATCAACCATATTTCATTTTCTGGGAACCTGATACTATATACAAGTTTTTCAAGAGTTCGGTTGTAGTAGGCTTTTCCGATTGTTAAATTACTGCTTTCATCATTAATTTTAGTTTTAATACTAATATCACTTTCTATTCTAAAATAATACTGGGAATATGCTTTTGTCGCAAAAAAATAGCTGGCAAATACGAATAGATATAAAGTGACGTATTTCATGAACTTAAAATCAATTAAATACAATATGTTAGAAAACGTAAGCTAAATACAAAAATATCGTGCATTTAAACTGTATGCAATTAATAAACAAATTTAGCAAAGACTTGATAGGATATGATTCTTAAACAAATTTACCAAGATGATAATCCATATGACAGTGCAACGCAGCCTCCAATTATTGCTGTTCCAGGAATACATCCCATCATCGCTTTTTTGAGGTTATCTTCATCCTCTGTAATAGCATAAACGATTATCACGCCTGGAATTGAAAGGCAAAAACCCCAGAAAAAAGGAGGGATGCCAAGTGGCAATTCTTTGATTACGGATGTTTTAGACGAATCATTAAGTGAAAAATTGATATGTTGAAAATCAGGGAGAATAATTATATCTTGAAAGGACAAACCTTGATTTAGCGTAAAGAAAGACTCCAAATCATTAATATCTTTTAACTCCGACTTAACTCGTTCTTCATCAATATCAAATAAGGATGAATCATAAGAGTATCCTTGAATTGCACATAAAAATATACAAGCTGTAAGTATAAAGGCTTTCAAATGATGTGTTTTTTTTTAAAATTGAGACACTTGATAATAACCAAATATCTACTTTTTTATTTTGCCAGTTATTAATAAATGCCAATAAAAATGAAATTATACTGTTCGGAATCATATAAAGTTTTAATTACCTGAATAATTGATTATTTTCGCAAGTAATAATCGTTCATCAGATCTGCTGATTATATTGCCTTGTTAAAATCCAATATTTTATTTATGAATCAAAATAGTGCTTTCGATTTTCTTCATCTTAAGATAGATACAGTGCCTGATGCTGTATTTTGGATTGCGTCTGACTCTGCAGTTGTAGGTGTTAATGATGTGGCCTGTACACAAATGGGATATAGTAAAATCGAATTATTATCGATGAAGATTGACCATATTAGTACAGATTATTTAAATATTAGTTGGGAAGATTTATGGAGTAAAATTAGAATTGAAAAAACACTATTGTTTGAAACACGACATGTGCGAAAAAATGGTGATATTTTTCCTGTTGAAATACGGACAAACTATGTGGAGTATGCAGGTAAAGAATTTGTAAGCTGTTTTGTAAGAGATATTACTGCCTTCAAAGAAGTAGAAAGAAAATCCAAAGAAACAAGTAGAATATTAGAGGCTATGTTTCAAGCAATTCCGGATTCATTAGGTATTATTGATGCTGATTTTGGTATTCAATATTATAATAATGCTGCGCTAAAGTTATTTGGTATTACCCAAAATGATTATAAAGACAAGAAATGCTTTGAGCTTCTTCATGAGGATGCACCATGTAAGGAATGTCTTAATTTAAAAACATTTAAAACCGGCCATCTTCATATTGCAGAAAAGTATATAGAGCGTTTAAGCTTGTGGCTTGATATTAGGTCATATCCGATTAGGGATGATCAAGGAAATGTCATTAAAGTTATTGAACATATTCGAGACATTAGTTTTAAGAAGAAGTCTGAAAATGAGTTGAAAAGGACCTATGAGGAATTAGTAAAGTCTGAACAGGATACTCGCCTCTCTCATTTTGAGATTGACCGGGCTGCTGAGGCTATTTTGCTCATCAATAAAAAAGGAAGCTTAGTTCGAATCAATGATGTAGCATGTAGTTGGTTGGGATTTAGTAGGGATGAACTGCTGAATATGACCATTTTTAATATCAATCCGAATTACGATAAAAACAGCTGGAAAACTTTATGGAAAAAAGTTATCGATAAAAAGGTAACCACATATGAAACTACACATTTTACGAGTGGTCGGAAAGAAATTCCAATGGAAGTCACGTCTAATTACTTGTTATTTGAAGGTGAGGAATATATTGTTAGTTTTTGTCGTGATATTCAGGAGAGAAAGCAAGCAGAAAAACAAATTCAAAATGCTATTTCTGAGATAGAAAGTTTAAAAAATCGATTAGAAGCTGAAAATTTGTACTTACAAGATGAGATTAAGCTTACTCATAATTTTGATGAAATTATTACTCAAAACAGCACCTTTAGAAAAGTACTAACCAATGTTGAAAAAGTTGCTTCTACTGATTCAACAGTTTTGTTATTAGGAGAAACAGGAACAGGAAAAGAACTAATAGCCAGAGCAGTTCATGATATTAGTAATTGGATGGATCGGCCACTGGTAAAAGTAAATTGTGCAGCTCTTCCTGCCAGCTTAATCGAAAGCGAATTATTTGGCTATGAAAAAGGCGCTTTCACAGGGGCACTTACGCAAAAAATTGGTCGTTTTGAGTTGGCAGATAAAGGAACTATCTTTTTAGATGAAATAGGGGAATTGCCTCTGGAATTACAACCTAAATTATTACGCGTTATTCAAGATGGAGAGTTTGAACGATTAGGTAATCCAAGAACAATGAAAGTTAATGTTCGGATTATTGCAGCTACAAATAGAGATCTTTCTAAAGAGGTTAAGCTAAAAACATTTCGGGCAGATTTGTTTTATCGATTGAATGTGTTTCCTATTACAGTTCCGCCCCTGAGAGACAGAAAAGAAGATATCCCTTTATTAATCAATCATTTTATTATTAAATATTCCTCGCGTATTGGAAAAAAAATCGATTCAATTCCTCATAAAACTATGGCTACATTGCAAAAATATAATTGGCCAGGAAATGTGAGAGAATTGGAAAACCTGATTGAAAGAGCATTGATAATTAGCAAAGGCAAAGTTCTTGAGATTGGAGATTGGTTTTCTGAATCTCATACAGAATTAAATGATGATATAAATGATTTAGAGCATGTGGAGCGCGAGCATATTATCAAAATTCTACTATCTACTCATTACAAAATTCGAGGTGAAAATGGTGCAGCAAAAATTTTGGGATTAAAGCCCACTACTCTTGAAGCCCGAATGAAAAAACTCAATATTTCAAAAGAATAGGCTCCATTATTTTGGAGAAACTCCAATAAAATGGAGGCAAAAAGGTATGATGCATTTTATTGCTTCTTGTAAGTAAAATGCAATCAGCGTTTTGTGTAATGGTGATTTTATTGGTACAAATATTGACTTCACATTGTTAACGTGAGGCACATGCATACCTAGTTCATAATGTAGATTTTTCATCATCGTATTTTTAGTGTTATAAAAATTCGCGTGCCTTGCGTTTATTCAAAATTATAATAATGAATTTAGAAGCAATAGTTTCAGGTCACAATACGGCCTCGTTGTCAGTTGATGAATTACCAAATTATAGATTTGCATTAATCGAATTCTATACTCCTTGGAATGGGGCAAGTCATATCATGAATCCAGTTATAAAGGAAGTGCAATTGAAATACAAAGATCAGATTAAAGTATTTCGCATCGATATTGAAAAAGATTTGAGCACTGCAAAAAAACTTAACATAATTAAAGCTCCTCTTTTCCAAATATATAATAGGGGTAATTTAGTAGAGCAATTTGAGGGCATAATTTCAAAGAAAGTGCTGTTAAACAAATTGAAAATTATTATGAGAAATTACCATTAATTATTTTTTCTTCTCCCTTAAGGATTATTGGTACAAAATTTTCATATTGCACCTTCAATAAAATTATTGATTGTATCTTTCAATTGATAGGTTTAACCAATAATACAATTAAACACAAATTGACTTAATAACTATTTATAAATGATAACAATCATTTTATAACATTAAATTTAATTCTGAATGGTTATTAAATTTGTCTGAATAATAGAAATTTATGAATACAAAAATCATCTTAGCAATCATCCTACTTTCAGTAAGCTTTTCGTTTACAAGAAGTAGTAAATCCAAGCCTGAAATAACAGCAAAGGAATTAAAAAAGCATATTTCATTTTTAGCATCCGATGAAATGAAAGGAAGGAAACCAGGTACACCTGAAGACTTGGTTGTAGCAAACTATATTCGAAAACAATTTGCTGATTATGGATTGAAAATGATGGGTGATAATGGTTTTCATCATGTTGAACTAGTAACAGGTGTTGAACTGGGAGAGAATAATGCTGTTCAAATAGGCAATAAGAAGTTAAGCATGCATACGGACTTTAGGCCTTTGTCTTTTAGTGAAGATGCTATTTTAAATGCAAAAATTGCAGTTGTTGGCTTTGGTTTGGATATAAAAACAGATAAGACTACTTGGAATGATTATCAAGGAATTGATGTAAAAGGAAGATGGGCTTTGATTATGATTGGCGAACCAAAGTTTGAAGGTCGTCAAAATCCGTATGAAGAATTTTCTGGATTAAGAACGAAAGTTCTTACTGCAAAAGATCATGGTGCTTTGGGTGTATTATTCGTAACAGCGCATTCAAAAAGTAAAACGGATGAATTAACAGATTTGTTTTATGATAAGGTTGAAAGTACTGCAGGTATCCCTGTCATTCATATTAGTCGAAATATTGCCGATATGATTCTTGAATCAATGAATTACAACTTATTGGCACTTGAAAATGAAATGAACAAAATACAGGCTCCCATATCTTCCAAAATAGATGTGGAATTATCTGGACAAACGGATATCGATTTAATACGAGTCAATTCACAAAATATTCTGGCCATGGTTGAAGGAAGCGATCCTTTGCTCAAGAATGAATACATTATTGTTGGAGCACATTACGACCATTTAGGAATGGGAGGACATGGTTCTGGATCACGTTTCCCCGACACAGTTGCCGTTCATAATGGAGCTGATGATAATGCATCTGGGGTAGCTGGTATTATAGAATTGGCTGGATCACTTCAAAAAGCAAAAAAAGATCTTAAAAGAAGTATTGTATTTATTGCATTTACTGGTGAAGAAATGGGCTTACTGGGCTCTAAGAATTTTGTTGAATCACAATTACTGGAGAATTCCAGCATGAAAACAATGATAAACTTCGATATGATTGGCCGTTTAAATAAGAAAACCATGACTTTGCTAGTCGGTGGATCTGGAACAGCAATAGAAAGTGATTCATTACTGCATATGCATGCCTCAAAACATGGATTTAATCTAAAACTTTCACCTGAAGGTTATGGTCCATCAGATCATGCTGCATTTTATTCCAAGAGTATACCTGTGATCTTTATCTCAACCGGAGCACATGCTGACTATCATACTTGGCAGGATGATATCGATAAAATCGACTTTGAAGGGGAGCAACAGGTTTTAATGTTTTCAGAATCTTTGATTAAAGATTTAGCATCAGCATCAAATCCACTAACATTTAAAGAAGCAGGACCTAAAGAAAGAGCAAGTAGCACTTCCTATAAAGTTACGCTTGGAATTATGCCTGATTTTGCCGCAGGCGATATAAAAGGTTTGAAAGTGGAAGTGGTGCGAAAAGGCGCTCCAGCAAATAAAGGGGGTATGGAAGATGGCGATATTATTACGGCAATAAATGGTCTTTCTGTGAATAATATCTATGATTATATGAACCGTTTGAAAAAGCTGAATGTAGGTGAATCAATTACAGTAGATGTACTTAGGGGCGAAGAAACTCATGTATTAATTATTCAATTGTAATATTCATTCCTCATCATAGTGAATAGGCGAAAATTCAATTATTCTTTCTTGAATGCAAGATATTTCTAAATAAGCCGTTACTTATAAATCAAGGTTGGAATAGCTTTTACAACAATATTTCAATGTTGGCCAATGCAACTTAATAATTATCGTGCAAATTGGTAAAGAATTTTTTGCAAAATAATTCAGCAAACAATAAGCCTTCTAATTGATTAATTATGATTAATTTTAATGTTGTTAATGGAATAAATCAATGATGATGAAGCGTTCAATAACTACATGGATTATTAAAATTAAATCTAAACTTCTTCGGTTTTTTTTAAGTGCCTTAGGTCTTAGTTCGGTTTGTTTCATTTTTGAAGCTTGTTATGGTGTACCCATGAATATGAATCAGATTAAACTTGATGAAGTGGCAATTTCTGGAGAAGTTGTTGACCAAAATACGAATATGGGTATTTCAGATATTCAGGTAATTATTGAAAGTACATACGATTATAAATCTTTCGCAACCGATTCATCTGGCAGCATTGATATCTCTTTAGATTTATTAAATGGAGAAGAACTTAGAGTGCGCACTTTTGATAATGATGGAGTGCAAAATGGCGAATACCACGATATAGATAGTGTTATTAATTATAATGTTGAAAACAATCCAAATTTTGAATTGAAAATAGATTTAGAATTGGATGAAAAATAATAAGCCTACACTTGGGAAACGAATAACATTAAATGTATTTAATAAATATGTGAATGCTCAGTCGCAGCTTCATGATTTGTCTTATCTTTTCTGGGAATGTACATTAAGATGTAATATAAACTGTCTTCACTGTGGTAGCGATTGTCACAAGAATAGTGAGGTTAAAGACATGCCTGCTGCTGATTTCCTCGAAATCACAAAGCAAATTTCAACTAAATATAATCCGAACAAAGTAATGGTTGTTATTACTGGAGGCGAACCTTTAATGCGCAAGGATCTGGAAAAAGTAGGCTTAGCATTATACCATCAAGGCTATCCTTGGGGATTCGTGACCAACGGCTATATGTTAAATCAGGTTAGGTTTCGAAATCTGATAAACTTTGGATTAAGATCTATTACATTAAGTCTCGATGGCTTTGAAGAATCACATGACTGGCTAAGAGGTAAAGAGGGAAGTTATAAAAAAGCTTTATCTGCACTTAAATTTATCACTTCTGAAAAAGATTTGGTCTATGATGTTGTTACTTGTGTCAACCAAAAGAACATTGGCGAGCTTGGCGAACTGAAAAATTGGTTGATAAGAAATAATGTTAAGAAATGGCGATTATTCACAATTTCCCCTATTGGACGTGCATTTGCAGAACCACTTTTGGATATTTCTGATAAGCAAATGTTGCAATTAATGGATTTTATAAAAGAGACTAGAAAAGAAGGATTAATACAAGCTAGCTATGGTTGCGAAGGCTATTTGGGGAATTATGAAAAAGAAGTTCGTGATGGATTTTATTTCTGCAGGGCAGGAGTAAATATTGCTTCCGTATTAGCCGATGGATCAATTGGAGCTTGTCCAAATATCAATCATTCATTTGTGCAAGGAAATATTTACCAGCATAATTTTCTGGAAATTTGGGATACTAAATTTCAAAAGTACCGCGATCGAAGCTGGACAAAAAAAGGAAAATGCGCAAATTGCGACTCTTTTAAATGGTGTCATGGCAATGGAATGCATTTGCAGGATCCTGAACAAGAAGATGTGCTAAGGTGCCATCATGAAATGATATGTTCAGCATATGACAAAAACTAAACTTATTTCATCATTTCCCAACCAGTTTTCCCACCTTTTAATTTGATATATTTAATTATCTCATTGTACTCTTTTCGTTGTACTTTGTCCTTAAAACTGGAAGAAAGATTCCAGCCCACATAAGCAAAATCCAAGGCTGTTGCAGCTTTATCTTTGTTTATCATATTTACAATTGCCCCTCTTTCGACTAACATTTTAGTTAGTTTTAAACTTCCTTTAGATGTAGCCATCATTAAAGGGGTAAAACCTCTTTTATTCTTAGCATTAACATTTGCACCTTTATTGATTAAATATTCACCTAATTCAAAATGATTATGATTTATGGAAACGATTAACGCATCATTTCCCTGGTCGTTTCTTAAATTCAAATCTGCACCTTTGTCAATGATGTATTTAGCAATATCAACATAACCTCTAACACAAGCATGCATAAGTGCTGAAGCAGCTTCCTCATCATTTAATATGGATGATTCATCCATCACATTTAGTAGAGCACCATGTTCAACCAAAAAATGAATTGTTTCCATGTGCCCACCTATTATGGCCATGATCAAAGGATTACGACCATTTGATTGGCGGAGTTCAGCATCGGCTTTCTTATCAAATAAAAACCGAATAACTTCAATATGATTGTTTTTTGCAGCAAATAACATGGCAGTCTCTCCTCTATCTGATCGGATATTTACATCTACATGCTGTTCGTTTATTAAATATTTGACAGTTGCTAAATGTCCATTTTCTGAAGCATACAACAAAGCGGTTGAAAAATCGACATCCTTATTCTGCCTATTTTCCATTATATACTGAAGTAGTTTGGTTTCTCCTTGTTTGGCAGCATGGCTTAGTGCAATGTATCCTTGAAAGGAATTTAGATTAATGTAGGGATCATGTTCTTTGCCCTTTTCGCTATATGCTGCAAGAAACTTTATAATTTCAATATTCCCATTTTCTTTTGGAAAATGCATGATTGCCGATTTGCCATTTTTGTCGCGGGCATTCACGTCAGCACCTTTTTTTACCAGTAATTCCACTAGCTCTAAATTTCCCAAATCGCATGCATACATTAGCGCTGTATAACCATTAATTTCTGTTGCATTTATTTGAGCTCCTTTTAAAACTAAATGTTTAGCAATCTGAACATTGCGATTAATAATGGCCCACATCAGTGCAGTTTCGCCATATATTTTTTCAAAATCATTAATGGAGGCTTTTTTTGAAATCAGAAATTTCACCAATTCAAAATTTCCTGATTCGACTGCAATCATTAATGAGCTTGCCCCATTTATACTATAATCGTTAATTTTAGCTCCATTGTCAACTAATAATTTAACTCCTGATAAATTTCCAGAAGCAATCATATAAAGTAAAGCAGTATAACCCAGATCGTTTTTATGCAATATATCTGCATTGTTTTCAACAAGATATTCAACCACATCCAAATGGTTGTTTTTTGCAGCTATCGTGAGTGGGCTATTGTCATAATTCCCCTTAACATTAACATCTATGTTTTTTGATAGATAAAGCTTTACCTTATCGATATTACCATCAGCAGCGGCAATTAGCAATTTGTTTTCTTTTTGTGCAAAGAGGCTGAAACTAATTAATAAAGAAAATGAAATCAAGAGGATTCTAAAATGACTCGAATAGTGCTGCATACATTGTGTTTTTTATTGGTGTAAAAATAACAAAATCAAAATAGCTCAAGTATTTTAATTATCCCATCATTAAATTCAAAAGAATCTCCAACTGCTAATCCTTGCATTTTCTGATAGAGTGGCGTTTGTCGTGAAATTACATAATAACTATCATCCTTAACGACTACTTTACCAATTCCTGTTGCGATGAGAATCTTATGTTTCGTTGTTATGACAAGGCTTCCAAAGCCAATGGCTTCTGGACGACTTTTTAAATCAATTTTTTGATAAATTAAAAGATCATTCTGACATTTCTGGAATTGTTGAGCAAACAGATCTCTCTTTTTCAAAACTTGAGCTCGAAATGAATCATAACGATCTCGTGGTAAGCCATGTTCATTCGCACTTGCTTGTGCCTCATCCATAGCCTCTTTAGCTATTTCTGCGTTATTATTCAGCAAATTAATGCACTTATTTATGAGTGCCGCTTTCAGTTCAAGTTTATCCACAAATTCAAAATTTTTGAGCGAATTTATAAAATTATTTCAATTTAATTATTTTGATTTTGTATTTAATTAAGTTTGAATGATAGTTAATCTTGAATTAATGAAGTTTATATTATATTTTTGAATTTAAATATTTAAAATAAGTATAATGGGGAAAATGTTTATCTATTGGGTAATTGCTATTGCAATTACTTTGTTTGCTGCTTATTACCAAAGAACCACTGGGCCAACTTATCCAAAGAAAATCACTGTAAATTTAAATGAGGAAGAAATCGATCTTAAATTGGTGAGAAGTTTGGGGCTAGACGAAAGATCTGAAGTTAAACTGAAAATTAGTGACCCTGATGTTACTGCTAAGCTATTCTTTAAACGTTATCCCACAAAGGATGATTATCAGGAAGCTGATTTTAGCTATAAAAAATACCCAATTGATTCATGGTTAATGAATAAAGTGTTTAAGGTTCATGAAGAGGAGGGTTTGTTTGCTGATATTGAACAACAAGCTGCCGCTGGAAAAGTACAATACTATATTGAGCTTACCGATGAAAATGGGACTCAAACAATTTTTAAAGATGAGCCAATTGTAATTCGATATAAAGGTGCAGTGCCATCAAAAGTACTAATACCGCATATTTTCTTTATGTTCTTTGCGATGTTAATCGCTACATTGTCAGGCATATTGGCAATTTTTAGAAATAAGAACTTTAGAGTGTATACCTTCATAACATTTTTCCTCCTTTTAGTTGGAGGAATGATATTGGGACCATTTGTGCAGAAATATGCCTTTGGCGAGTTTTGGACAGGTATCCCTTTTGGATGGGATTTGACAGATAATAAAACACTCATTGCTTTCATTTTTTGGTTAATTGCCGTTATTGGTAATTTGAAAAAGGAAAGAAGGTTATTAACCATATTGGCTACGGTCGTATTGCTTCTTATTTATTCTATTCCCCATAGTATGTTTGGTTCAGAACTGAATTATGAAAGTGGAGAAGTAACACAAGGAATGATATACCTTATACCCCTACTTGGAATTAGGATGAAGCAACTGATAAAGCACTAGTTTCTTTAATGGTATTAGTTTTGAGTTGTATAGAGCTTGTCTCTATTTAATATTTAATATAAAAAGATTATGAAGCAGTTAGGGAAATAGAATGTTTTCTGTAGATTGTTTTATTATCAATATATAATCAGAGTTTTATGAGTGCAGATGAACTTAAAAAGGTCCAAACCGAAGCACGTGAAAATTTAGAAGGTGAAAGCATTTCTAAAATACGTGATATTCTTTTTGGGAATAACATGACTGAATATGAGAAGAAGTTTCATTCTTTGGATACTAAACTTCATTCTGAAGTTGCTTCTATTCAGCGTGATTTTGAAAAAAGAGTAGATGATTTAGAGCAATTCATTAAGGCTGAGTTTAAATCTATTTCCAGTCAACTTAAACAAGAGGAAACAGAGCGGAATCAGTTAATCAAAAAGCTGACAAAAGAAAATGAGAATCTTGCAAATAAGTTGCTGAATCAGAAAGAAAAGCTTTCAGAAACATCAAAGGACTTGCGCAAATTGGTACTTGATAAATCCAAGGAACAAGCCAATGAATTAAAAACTGTTCATCGAGAATTAAAGGATTCGATCAGCGAAAGCGTGAGTCAGTTGGATGAAAGTAAAATTGATCGTTCAGCATTAGCTGTTTATTTAACTGAAATGGCTCTTAAAATAAGTGGTGATTCTCATGAGGATACTAAATAAGCAGTTTTTCTTTGTCGGCAAAGGATAAAAATATTGCCAAGATTGAGTCTTTTAAACTTCAAGAGTTACGTGAATTAATTCTTGGTTTGGAAATTACTGAATTGCAAGCCCTGAAAAATCGCTTGGATGATTCAGATAATTTTGCACAGGAAGTGAGCCTAATTGTTGCGGATGCAATAAAGCGTAAATCACACGATAATTCTGGAGAATTAAGCGACACATTATTCCCAATTGTTGAAGAGTCGATACTTAAAAGTGTTAGCAGAGACCCTAATCCACTTGCAGAAGCCATGTTCCCAATTATGGGGCCTGCCATTCGAAAAGCAATCAGTGATGCATTTCGAAAAATGATTCAGTCTATGAATCAGAGCATTGAAAATAGTTTCTCCCTGAAAAGCTTAAAATGGCGAATGGAGTCAATTCGTACAGGTAAGTCATTTGCAGAAATTGTAATGCTCAATAACCTTGAGTACCGTGTTTCAGAGGTGTTTTTAATCCATAGAAAAACAGGTTTGCTTTTGAATCATATTGTTGCTAATCAACAAGAAGATATTCAGGCTGATATGGTTTCAGGCATGCTTAAAGCAATTCAGGATTTTGTTCTTGATTCTTTTCACCTTGATGAAAATGAAGAGTTAGGCAGCATACAAGTTGGAGATGTTAATGTCTGGATTGAGCAAGGACCTCATGTTATTCTTGCTGCTGTTGTACAAGGAAATGTAGCTGAAACATACAGAGACGTTTTAAAAAATGAAATTGAAAATATTTCACAATTGTTTTCAAAAGAACTTAAAACATTTGATGGAGATACATCAGTATTCGATAAAACGATTGATTCGCTAGAGAAATGTGTCATTCAGAAAAGAAAAGCTCCAAAAAAGAAAAAATCTATTGTATTATGGATTTTACTTGTCATAATTGCGTCATTAATTAGTTATTGGATTTTTTCTGCTTCACAAAAAAAGAATAATTGGGAAAAGGTATTTAATGAAATTGATAGCCTGCCTGGCGTTGTTGTTACCGACATTACTAAGCATAAAGGAATATATTATGTGCATGGCTTAAAGGATCCTGAAGTGTTTGATGTTGACCTTATATACTCAAATTTTGGAATTGATTCATCTGATATTATTATCAGATTAGAAAACTATGTTTCAATAAATGAAGAAGTTTTATATCTCAAATTGTTACATAAACTTCAGCTTACCGATGATATCAATAATGGAATTGAAGTCAGTAGAGGTGAGGTGTTATTAACAGGAAAACGTAGTCAGGCTTTTGTAGATTCAATAGTGAATGTTTTACCTGAAATAACGGGTTTGAAAAGTATTAATACAGAACAATTAGAAATTGGTTACTATTTTTCTGCTGAAGAATTAAATAAAAAGCTGGCAAAATGCAATGTTTTGTTTAACAGAGGTGGGTATATTATTGATTCATCTCATGCAGAAGTATTGGCTAAGATATCGGGATACATAAATGAGTTTTTGAATTTAGAAAAGGAATTCAAAAACAAGTATTATTTTGAGGTATTGGGATATTCTGATCAATATGGAACTGTTTCAGCAAATAATTACATAAGCAACGCCAGAGCTAAAGCAGTCATCAGAAGTCTGATTAATAGGGATATTCTGGAAGAATATTTCATGATTGAATCAGTAACATCAACTAAAGAAGATGTTTCAGATAGTTTAATGCGTAGAGTTTCTATAAAATTAGTGGAGATAGAATAAACAATATGATTAAGAAGAAGGTTTGTATGATTGGTAGTTTTGCTGTTGGTAAAACCAGCTTGGTACAACGCTATGTTACCAGTATTTTTTCTGAAAAATATATGACCACTATTGGTGTAAAAATAGATCAGAAGATCGTTATTCATAATGGAGAAGATGTAAACCTTATACTGTGGGATATTCATGGTGAAGACGATTTTCAAAAGATAAAAACATCTTATCTAGTAGGTGCATCAGCCTATTTTTTAGTTGCTGATGGTACACGAAAAAATACCTTGGATAAGTTAAAAGAGCTACATAATCGTGTTATTGAAACGATAGGGAATGTTCCTTTTGTCGTTTTACTTAATAAGCTTGATTTAATAGACAAGTGGGAGGTTAAGGAAAAAGATATCGTTAGCCTTCAGAATCAAGGCTGGCAAGTTATCCAAACAAGTGCAAAAGGAGGAACTGGTGTTGAAGATGCATTTAAAATCCTTGTTGAAAAGATTATGACTGTTTAGAAATGACAATAATTCCATCTCAAATAAGTGAATACATTGATTTTAATAAAGTAGAAAATAAACTTGACTTCTATTTCCTGTTAAGTGAAGAAAGTCGAATATTAGAAGCAGGCAGTTTTAAAAATAATATAGATTTAAAATCAAGTATTGGAGAACAAATTTTGAATATTGCTCCTTATTTAGTTGGCTATTTCCCTCTTCAGTCACTAAAGTTAATTTTACCTAAAATTGAGATTTCAGCTAGTCAAGTGTATGATATCCATTTGGTTAAGGACGGTCAAAATGTATTCGTGCTTTATTTCAACTCTTTAGCTGAGAGTTTGGATTTAAAACACAAAGTCCAACCTATTAATGAGAAAATTCTAAGAGAAAAAATGAATAGCGAAGAAAATTGCATATTTGACCAACATCTACTCTCAATGATATTGGCTTCCATAAATATTGTTTCCTTTGAAAGAATAGAAAAAGGAAAATTTAAGTTAATAGGTCATAAGCCATTTTGGTTCTCAGATATTTTTTCAGAAGAAGAGGTAGAAAAAGCGTTTATTGCAATTCAGGAAAAGTTTATTTTCATTGAAACATTTCTTGAAGAAGCTAGAGAATTATGGAAAAAGAAGGAAAACAACTTAATTTCTTCGGAGTTATGGACAGAAGTAAATAATCAAGGAAAAGAGTATTATTTGCAGGCATATGCTCTTTCAATTGAAGAACGAGATATTCTGTTTATTAAAATGATTGATTACTCAAAAGATAGTGAGGTTAACATTCTGCAAAAAGCCAGGCGAAAGAACCTTGATTATGAATACTTGTTAAAAGCAGAGAGGGAACTTGAAAGAGTGTTGAAGTTTAAGGAACAATTTATTTCAATAATTTCACATGATTTACGATCTCCTGTAACAGCCATATCAGGTTTTTCAGACTTATTAATGAGGGATGAAGAATTTCAGAAAAAGCTAAACATTGAGCAAAAAGAAATAATCTCATTTATCAACCTTAGCGTTAAAAGACTTCTTGATTACACCAAGAAAATTTATCATTGGTCAAATTTGGAGTTAGGAAAGTTCAAGCTAACCAAGCAAAAGATTAATCTTTATTATGTATGTAGAGAAGTGGAGAACACTTTTATAATGGATCTGAAGAGTAAACACATAAGCCTTGAATTAAGTGTACCTTCAACATTAATTATTGAAGCAGATGAAACACTATTAAATCAGGCAATAAATAATTTAGTTGGCAATGCAATTAAGTTTACTCCCGAGAATGGCTCAATAAAAATTACTGCTTCAAATAACGAATCAGGGTCTACAAGTTTAAGCATTAAGGATTCTGGAGTAGGAATGAAGCCTGATGCTTTGAAAAAACTATTCAAAGATCATTTTGAAGGTCACACAGTTGGTACAGCTGGTGAAATAGGAAGCGGCCTTGGACTAAGTATTGTAAAGCGCATTTTAGATGCACACAATTTTAAAATTGATGTAAAATCTCAAATCAATGAAGGAACTGATTTTACAATATTATTTCCTTAATTATTAGGTAATCAAACAGTACTAATAGAGCGGTTTCCTAAATAAGAATAAATCTAAAAATAAATTTGGAACAAATAGCTTTTGTGTCTTATATTTGAAAGGAATTAAAAATAAAGATATGAAAGTAATAAGAATATTATCCATAGTGTTAGTCATGGCATTTATAACAACTTTAAGTGTAAAAGCCATTCAGATAACAAAAACAAATACCGAAATGATTTCATCAGCTGATGAGGATAAAACTCCTGATGATGATAAAAAGAAAAAAGCAGAAACAAAGAAAAAAGCTGACTTAAGCAAAAAAACAAGTAAATGCGAGTCAAGTTGTTCAAAAACAACTTCAAGCAAAGATTGCAAATCAGCATGTAAATCAACGAGCACAGCAGCCAAATGTTGTTCTTCAAAAGGTACGAAGAAGTAGATTTTTGATTTTTAATTGTGTTTTGGGCCGCTCTCTATCAGGGAGCGGTTTTTTTTTGTCTTACCTAAAGTGATTAATAATAATTGGAATATGGTTATTCCATACTTTCAATTAATTCATCGGTGAGTTCAATATTGTGATACACATTTTGAACATCTTCATCATCCTCAATCAAATCAATTAACTTCATAACCGATTGAAAGTCCTCAACATTTAATTCCTTCGTATTATTAGGAATTCTTTTCAAACCAGCGTTCTCGACTTCAATGTTTAATTCGTCTAGTTTTTTCTGCATACTCCCAAAATCTTCGCGAGCTGAGGTAACTGTAATATAGTTGTCATCAAGTTCTATATCTTCTGCACCTGCATCAATAAGTTCAAGTTCAATTTCTTCTACATCCAGATTCTCAGCACTGAAAGTAAATATTCCTTGTTGATCAAAAATATATTCAAGAGAACCTGTTTTTCCCAAGCTACCACCGTATTTATTGAAATATGACCGGACATTAGCAACTGTTCTTAATTTGTTATCGGTCGTACATTCAACGAATACAGCTACACCATGAGCAGCATATCCTTCGTAATTTACTTCCTCATAATTAGTCGAATCATCTCCTGATGCCTTTTTAATTGCTCTTTCAACATTTTCTTTAGGCAAGTTTTCTGCTTTTCCATTCTGCAGTGCTAACCGAAGCCTCGGATTTGCTTCAGGATCAATACCTCCCAGTTTTACAGCAACTTGTATTTCTTTAATTAGTTTAGAAAACACTTTAGAACGTGCAGCATCCTTTGCACCTTTCTTTCTTTTAATAGTGGACCATTTACTATGACCTGACATAATTCTTAATTTTAGAATACAAAAATACTGATTCAGGCATAGCAGTTATAAAAAATGTTAAAATTGTTTTAATGAATACGATATTAATAGCTAACTCAAGTTTTATAATGCATTGCAAGAATACTATTCATTATTGTTTTGCTTATTTTTGCAAACTATTTTATAAATGAATTAAACCGTATAAAGATGAAAAAAAGTTTGCTATTTGTTTTTGCAATGTCAGTTTTGTTTAGTGGCTTTGCATCACCAACACCAGATGAAGGCATGTGGATTCCTCTCCTTTTAAATAAGAACATCGAAAAGATGAAGGAACTGGGTCTGAAACTTACTGCTGAAGAAATATATAGTATTAATCAATCAAGTTTGAAAGACGCCATTGTAATTTTCGGTGGTGGATGTACAGGAGAAATGATTTCTTCTGAAGGTTTGTTATTAACAAATCATCATTGTGGTTATGGAAATATCCAATCTCACAGTTCTACAGAACACGATTACTTGAAAGATGGATTTTGGGCTAAATCAAAAGATCAGGAATTAACTAATCCAGGTTTGTCGGTAAAATTCTTGATTAGAATCGAGGATGTGTCTGAATTAGTACTTGAAGGAGTTCATAATGGTTTAAGTACTATGGAACGATTTCAAATGATTAATACTGCAAGAGCAAAAATTCAAAAAGAAGCTATTGGTGAATCTCATTTACAAGCTAGTGTAGAAAGTTTCTTTGCTGGTAATGAATATTACTTATTTGTGTATGAAGTATTTACTGATGTTCGATTAGTAGGCGCACCTCCTTCATCTATTGGGAAATTTGGTGCCGATACAGATAACTGGATGTGGCCAAGGCATACTGGCGATTTTTCATTATTCCGCGTTTATACTGGTCCTGATGGAAAACCAGCTGAATATTCAACTGATAATGTTCCGATGAAACCTAAGCATCATTTACCCGTTTCACTTAAAGGTGTTCAGAAAGGTGATTATGCCATGATCATGGGCAATCCTGGAAGCACAGAGCGTTATTTAACGTCCTATGGCATTAACACAGCATTGCAATTAAAAAATCCTACCATAGTTAATATTCGTACCAAAAAGTTGGAAGTTATGCGTGAAGATATGGACGCCAGCGATGCTGTTAGAATCCAATATGCTTCAAAATATGCACGTACTGCTAACTATTGGAAGTATTTTCAAGGACAATCAAGAGGTTTGAAAAAACTAAATGTGTATGGAAAAAAAGTTGCAATCGAAGATGATTTTCAGTCATGGATACAAAAAAGTGGTGATAAGTCTATTCAAACATATGGAAATGTCATTTCTGATATTAGCGATGCTTATGTTGTTTTAGATAAATATGAAATTCCTAGGCAATATTTTTTCGAAGCAATTTATCGTGGAGCAGATGTCATGGGTATGGCAAATCGTTTTCGTGGATTATATAATTACCTCTCTGAAGAAGAAGTTGATCAAGAGAAAGTAAATAATGTATCTAAATCAATTAGTGGTTCTTTAGCTGGCTATTTTAAGGATTACAATTTACCAACTGATAAAAAACTTTTTGCATCCATGTTGGAAATGTATCACACTGATGTAGCTGCAGAATTTCAACCTGAGTATTTTAGCAAATTAGTAGCAAAAAATAAGGGTGATTTTTCAAAGCTAACAGAATATGCATTTGGAAAATCTATTCTTTCATCGCAAGAAAAGATGGAATTGTATTTAGCTAATCCATCAAAAAAAGTATTGGATAAAGATCCTATTTTCCAAATGATGGTTGCATTTCTCAATGTATATCTCGATAATGGCAAAGCGACATCCGAAGCAGCTGATAAGAAAATGATAGCCGAAAGATTGTTTATTGCCGGCCTAAGAGAAATGAATCCGGATAAGAACTATTATCCTGATGCCAACTTTACAATGCGTGTTACGTATGGTTCTGTTCTGGACTATTATCCTGCTGATGCTGTCCATTTTAACTACTATACCACGATGGATGGAATTATGCAAAAAGAAGATCCTGACAATTGGGAGTTTGAAGTAAAGGATAAATTGAAGGAGTTATATGAACTTAAAGATTTTGGTCGATATGGTGATGTTGATAAAAATGGAGTGAAGACAATGAAAGTTTGTTTCCTTACAAATCATGATATTACTGGTGGAAACTCAGGTAGCCCAGTAATTGATGGTGAAGGAAATCTTATTGGACTTGCATTTGATGGTAACTGGGAAGCAATGAGTGGTGATATAGCTTTTGAGCCAGAACTTCAACGCACAATTAATGTCGATATCCGCTATGTATTATTTGTGATTGAAAAATATGCAGAAGCTTACAATATCATTGATGAATTAACCATTGTTGGAGGCGAAACAGAAGTAGCACCAACAGATGTGAAAATAAAAGAATAAATTAAATCAATTTATAAAAAAAAAGGCATCCATTCGGATGCCTTTTTTTTTATGGTCTTGCACATTTTATTGTCACAGTTTTTGAATCGCTACCATCCTTATTTGTAGCGGTGATTTTGAAATTCGAGATGCTTTGAACATCTTGCTGAATCCTTAATTGTTTATTTCCCGCATTCCATGTGTAGAAATCGCTTTCCAATGGTTTCCCATTTTCAAGGATAGTAATATTCTCTAAACCGTTGATATTTTCAATTTTTGCTGTAATATCCGCTACACAATTTGAAGAATTGTAAGGATTTGCCGTTGGGCTAATGATGGTAATTATTGGAGGATTTTTTACAACATCATAAATAATCGACAATTGATCATTTGCACTTCCTGCCTTATTGGTCGCTTTTATAATAAGGGTGGAATTACGACTTATGTTCAATCTTAATTTAAGCTCCTTTGTAAAAGCAGTAAATGTATAAGATGAAGAACTGATTTCTTTTCCATTTAATAATACTGTAATTTGTGATTTACTGCTAATATTTAAAACGGTTGCTGTCACATTTAATTTATCACTTGTAATGGTCACAGGATTTGTCGCAGGAATTTTAATATTCACTTTTGGCTTAAGTATTGGTTTTTGACATTTGATTGTCACATTATCAGAACTACTTAATCCTTCATTGGTTGCTGTAATAACAAATTTCGATTCGCTTAAAATCGATTTTCTTAATTTAAGTGTTTGTGTAGTGGGATTATAATCATATGATTCTGCACTGATTATTTTTCCGTTCTCAGTAACTTTTAATTGACTTGAAGATTTTATTTGCGTGGTCAGAGCAATTATCTCAACTTCACAATCAACTGTTAGGAATGGATTTCTAGTTGGGGATATAATTTTTACGGATGGTGGCATAACAGCTTGAAGGCACTTAATCTCAACCTCATTTGAATTACTTCCAACACTATTTGTAGCTTTTATTTGAAAGTTACTTTTTCCTTCAATTTTCTTATTCAGAGTCAAGATGGATGTGGTTGAATTCCAACTGTAGAAATTACTTGTTAATTGTTTTCCATTTTCTAAAACGATAATCTGTGATTTGGATCTGATATTATCAATTTTTGCCTGAATACTGATGTTGCAATTTGTAACTATTGAAGGACTTGTTTTAGGCGAAATAATGGTGATTTTGGGAGTTGGTTTTGGTTTACATTCTATTGTGCGATTTACAGTTGCACTCCCTGCTTTATTACTCGCACTAATCTTGAAGGTGCTAGTTGCTGATATTGATTTACTAATGGTAAATAATCCATTTATTGCATTAAAGCTATAGTTTGAGGGAGTTAATAGTCTTGCATTTTCATAAACCAACAACTTATCACTCACTGACATATTACTGATATTTGCTTTAATTTCGGCAATGCAATTGTTGGCTACATATGGATTAGACGTTGGGGAAATTATTGTTATTTCTGGTTTAACTAGCTGTTTGCAATCTATTGTGGTGCTTTTAGAGGCGCTTCCGGCTTTATTAGTAGCAATAATTTTAAAAACACTTATTTTGCTAATTTGCCTATTTATATGCAATTCTCCACTCTGCGCATTAAAGTTGAAATAGGAAGTCGATAATAAGCTCTCGTTTTCATATACTTTAAGCTGTGATGTTGAACTTATGTTATAAACTTTAGCCTTTATGTTTGCCAGGCAATCGGTAGCAAAAAATGGACTTGTACTAGGAGAAATTATGGTAATTTCTGGTTTTTTTGTAGATGGGGGAGGAGGAGTAACTCCTTTTAAACAATTAATACTTACCCCTTTCGTAACACCGCCTGCCTCATTTGTTGCTTTTATCACTAGTTCAGATTTTCCATTCACTAGATAGGAATAACTAAACCGTTGATTGGCTGGTTGATAGTTGAAAAGCGAAGAAGATACAGCTCGCCCATTTTCAATAAGTACTATTTGAGATTTTGAGCTTATATTATTAATAGTTGCTATTAAATTTCCAGAGCATTCTTTTGTATTATATGGATTTGTGTTTGGAGAAAGAATCAGGATTTCAGGAATTATAACCTCGGAATATCCTATGATTGTAATTTGATCACTGGCACTTCCTACACTGTTGGTTGCCGTTATAATAAAAATAGATTGATCTGAAATTGCTTTTGACAGTGTAAGGCGTTTATTTGTTTGATCGTATTTGTAAAATGAAGACGATATTATTTGACCATTCTCGGTAATTGAAATACTTGATTTACCAGGAACATTTAAAATGGTTGCAGTAATATCGGCTAAAAATTCCTCAGTGCGATGCGGATTAGACAAAGGTTTGGTAATTATTACCTGTGGTTTTTTTTCTTCTTCCCTTACAGTTTGGCATATCAATTTTATTTCTTTGCTATCATATCCATATTCATTTTGTGCTGTTATTGAAAATAGAGATTGTTCGCTGAAGTTTTTATTAAACACAAAGGATTTTGTTCTGGGATCGAAACTGAAATAGGAAGAAGATATTTTAATTCCATTTTCTCTAACTGTAATCCCATATTTACTTTCCATATTACCAATACGCGCTTCTATTGAAGCTCCACAACTTGTTGAATTGACGGCTTTTGTATTGCTATTGGTAATCACTATTTCAGGAGGAGTTCCTTGTGGTCCACAGTTTATGGTTAATTGATCACTAGCCTGTGCAAAATCGTTAGCAACACGAATGATAAACAAGGTGTTTTCATCCATCTTTCGATTCAATGTTATTTCCTGACTTAAGGCACTGAAAGTATAATCAGCTGGAGAAAGTATTTTTCCATTTGCCTTAACTTCTATTTGATTTTTGCTGCTGATATTTGTTGTAGTGGCAACGATATAGGCTTGACAATTTTCAGCAGTTGTATAGTTTTGAGATGGTGTTATTATATTTACTGAAGGCCTTTCAGCAACTGCTTCACATTTTATTTCTAATTCTTTGGCAGTATTTCCAAAGCTATTATAGGCAAAAACACGGAATTTGCTATTTCCATCTAAATTTTGTTTGAGATAGAGCTTTTTGGTCGTTTCAAAATAATCGTATTGATTAGCTGGAATAGGTGTTCCATTTTTATATACCCGTATATTGCTTTTCGATTCTATTCCTGTAATAGTTGCTATGATATCTGCTTCACAATTCTGACTATAGTATGGATCCTTATTAGGCTGATTTATAGTTATCGTTGGTTTTGAATTTTCTGTTGCCTTATAAGGTTTTGGACTTGTTTTTCTTTTCTCTTTTTTAGCTTTTCCCAACCATAAATTAATGCCCAGTGAGCTATAATGATAAATGTCGTTATCACCTATTAATATGTTCTGATTGTTCCATTCTTGTCGTCCATCAAATAAATCGGTGTTTGGAAACGAAATTTTATGTTCAAATCCGATAGAAATATTTTTAGTAAGCATGTAACCTAATCCAATTCCTACACTTGGAGTAAATACTACTTCATGTCCTGAACTCCCAAAAGATGGACTTTCGTAGGAATTATCACGCAATGCTTCTAATTGTTGCAACACTGCTTTTTTTTCTGTGGAAATAATATCATTATAAGTATACTGATCTCTACTTGAATTCAATTGATTGGTATAAGAATAATAACTGCTTATTCCCAGCCCTCCAAAAAGATATAAATCGATATTGTGATTTATTTTTAATTTATTGAATCCTATTTCCCCTTCAAAAGCCCATTCTTTAAATTCTGTGAAATGATTTTGGTAAACATAACCTATTGAGTTATTGTAATCCAATTTGGGTTCGTAAACACCGTTTAATGTAAGATTATTGGACAAAGCTGAATCTACTTGCCAGTCGATTCCTATGCTTTCACCTTTTAAATAACGCACTCCAAGTGAAAAGTGAAGGGGGGCATCAATGTATGGGTTTAAAATACGATGAAATCTTACGCCCCATCCTCTACCAGATTCCCATCTAACATCGTCAACTTCCCAAACGGTTCCAATATTAACTCCAAGTTTGTATTTACTGCTTTGCTCTCTAACTTGATCGTTTTGTGAAAAAATATAAAATGGAATTAATAACAGGAGTATAGATAAGGTTTTCTTCATGCGTATTGATTTAAATTGTCTGTGCGAAGTTGGAAAAAATATTACAAATCGCATAAATTTTAATTGAATCCTAGTGTTTATTCGAATCTAATGATAATTGCAAATTTTGCTAAATAAATAAAAATACTAATTATTAAATAAGAAATTGATTTTACTTCTCATGAATCTGCTTTGCAATCTTTTTTTGCATAAAATATGCCAGTGGAGACAATAGTGTTATATATTTTACTTTTACAATATGTTTTTCATTTTAATTTAGATTTACTCCAATTCGTTTTAGTAAATTTACGGTATTAATGCGGCTCTTTAAACTTTTTGTTTAACTAAATAATATACTATGTTTGAAACTTTACAACAGTTAGATACTATCCGATTAAATTTTGATCCCGGAGGATTGATGGTTCTTAATGTGACCCTAGCCTTTATCATGTTTGGAGTAGCACTTGAGATAAAACCTGAAAATTTTAAAAATATATTTAAAAGTCCAAAATCTGCAATTGTTGGAATTGTTTCTCAGTTTGTATTGCTTCCTTTAGTTACTTTTTTAGTAGCTGTTTTACTTCACAAATGGATTACTCCAACAGTGGCTTTAGGAATGATATTGGTCGCAGCTTGTCCTGGCGGTAATATTTCTAATTTTATTTCGTCATTGGCAAAAGGAAATATTGCCTTATCGGTAAGCTTAACAGCTTTTGCAACAGTCGCTTCATTATTTCTTACACCTATCAATTTTATGTTTTATGGAAGAATGTATACCCGATTCTTATCTTCCATAGGTACCGATTTAGTCAGACCTCTTGATATTCCTCTTAATCAGGTGTTTATTACTGTATTCCTGATTCTGGGATTGCCTGTATTATTGGGCATATTGTTTAAGTGGAAAATGCCAAAGCTCACGTTGAAAATCGTGAAGCCGATAAAAATATTCTCAATATTATTCTTCTCAGCAATTGTCATTGTTTCCTTTATGAATAACAAGACTCATTTTGTAACCTACATTAAGTATGTTTTCATCATCGTATTAATTCATAATTTCTTTGCGCTGACTACTGGATATACCATTGCTTCAATTTTCAAATTACCAAAACTGGACCGGAGATCTATTACCATTGAAACGGGAATTCAAAATTCAGGATTGGGTCTGGTATTGCTGTTTAACGAAAAAATATTTCCACCAGAATTAGCAGTTGGTGGTATGGCATTTATTACAGCTTGGTGGGGGATATGGCATATTTTAGCCGGTTTAACCATTGCATTCTTTTGGTCGAGAGCTAAGATTAACTAAAAATCAAAATAATAAACTAGTAAATTATAAGTATGGCATTTCACAATGTGGAGAAATTTTCTGTGGGTTATTTTTTGATGAAAGTATATAGTGCTTTAGGTAATTATATGTTTTATCGTAGGATAATATCACACAACAGACAAAATGTTCCTCCTGAAGGAGCAATTATTATGGCACCTAATCATCAGAACGCTTTAATGGATGCATTGGCAGTTGCGAATAACCATAAAGAAGCAATAGTCTTTCTTGCACGCTCTGATATTTTCAAGAAAAAGAGTACAGCCAGGATTCTTTATTTAATGAAAATTCTACCAATCTACCGAATTAGAGATGGCGCTTCAGAAGTGATGAAGAATAAAAAAGTATTTGATAAAACAGTCCAAATTCTGAAATCGAATATGCGCTTAACAATTCTTCCTGAAGGAAATCATGCAGGTTTCAGGAGATTGCGCCCCCTTCAGAAAGGCATATCTAGAATCGCGTTTCAAGCTGAGGAAGCTGCTGATTTTAAATTGGGTATTAAAATTATACCTGTTGGTATTGATTATTCCCATTATTATAAATTCCGAAGCGACTTATTTATTAATTATGGTCCAGCCATTGAAGTGTCAGATTTTTATGATACCTATAAGGAGAATCCCCAGAAGGGGATGAATGATCTTAAGTTGAAAGTAGCTGAACAACTTTCCAAAGTGATGTTGGATATTAGAACGGAGAAGTATTATGAGACATGTTATGCATTAAGAGAGATTTACAGAGATAGGATAGGGGATCATTTAAATTTGAATTCGTGCAAACAACCTGGGAAATTTATATGTGATAAATCGCTGAATGTGATGCTTGATGAATATATTGATAGAAAGCCAGAGGAATTTGAAGCAGTAGATGAATTAGTAAAAGAATATACAAAAGGAGTTGAAAAACTGAATTTGCGTGATTGGGTTTTTAAGAAAAAATCGCATTCAATTTTGAATATTGGGTTAAGAATTCTCCTATTATTGCCACTGCTTCCTATTTATATTTTTGGTGTGATAAATAATTATTTGCCCTATAAAATTCCGGAGTTGGTAACTAAGAAAGTTAAAGATGAACAGTTCATCAGTTCATTTCGTTATGTAGTTGGTTTGATCACTTTTCCCATCTTTTATCTTATTTTCTCGATCGTATTTTTTATGTTAATACCGGATCCTATTTGGCGAACAGCTTATGTGCTTAGTTTGCCATTAACAGGTTTGTTTGCTTTCTCTTATTATAAATGGTCAAAAAAAATATGGGCCCTATTGCGCTTTTCATTTGGAATTTCGAAATCAGAGAAAGAACAAATATTCGAATTGCGGAATGATATAAGAGAAAAATTAGATGAAATATCAGTTGAGATAAAACCAGTGGAACCAGATTTTAGTTAAAATTTAGTCCCGGAATACCTTCTATTTCGGTGATCGCTTTATAAGCAGTATTGTCTCCATAAATGATGCTCATAATTCCAGGAATATAATGATCCATTGTAAATAAATTGGTGACAATATATTTGTCTAATATATTGTCTGGAATCTCATTCTCCTGGTCATAAATTATCGTTGTTTTAAAACGAATTGTTCCGCTTTTAAAATCGAACTCAAAGCAACCATTAACAAGGCCAAAATTGGCCCGTGTTATAAACTCCACCACATCATCATATTTATCCTGAAATGCATTGCAATTACAAATCGATAAAAAGATAAATTGTTTTTTTTCTGTCCTCACATTGGCAATACAATCAATATTGGCATGATTGGCTTGAATTCCAAATACTACTCGATTCTGATCGGATTCAAGTTGATATTTCCAACCTTTCTTGTCTAAATATTGAACTACTTTGTTAAACATGAGCTGTCAAAATTTTGATATTAGATTAGGCAGATCGTCAGCAATTTTATTTGTTGAATAACCTTTGAGCAAAAATTCGCGAATTTTTTGAGCAACTTTATCAACTAGCGATTCAGAAAATCCAAGCTTGTTTGCATATTTTTTAAGCAAGCTAACTTCGTGTTCGTGAACATCCCCGTCAATAAGAATCATCGTAATTAATTCATAGAGTTGGTTATATCGTTCTGAACAAGAATCAGGCATGACAAAATTATCAACATTGAAATTGATAATGCTGTCGTTAATTTCAGCTTTGCTTAATCCCATTTTATGACCGAAAGCGTAAAGTAGTACCTTTTCTTTCTCTACAAATTTGCCATCTGCATATGCGAGTGATATTAAATTCGATAAATGGCTTTTGTGCTCCTTATTCATTTCGAAAAATTTAACCTGCATTTGATGTAAGATAGTTGGCAACATCCCGATTCCATGCATAGTCTGATGGCTTGTTGCCCCATTTATCCATGGTATTCTTTTTTGCTTTTTTATCTTCAATCAAATAGCGAATAATACCCGGGTTACTAGAAGTTGCTGCATAGGATAGAAGAGTACGTCCTACTTTATCTTTTTTATTAATTTTTACTTTTGAAATAGTAAAGAAATACTTTACCAAATAAAGGTTGCCACTTTGAACTGCATAGTAAACAACATCTCTTCCTTCAAAGCTATAGTTTAAATCGGCTGTATGATTTACAAGTAAATTGACCATTTCTGCGTTTCCATTTTCAGCGGCAATCATCAATGCAGATTTTCCATAAAAAGTCTGATTTACATGAGCTTCGCGGTTTAACAAAAACTTGGTTATTTCATAATGGTTATTTCGAATGGATAGTAGAAGAGGTGTAACAGGGTATATTGCACTTTTAAAATCAACTTCAGCATGATTGGTTGTTAAATACTCTACACAATCATAATGTCCATATTTTGCTGCATACATTAAAGGTGTAAAACCTAATTCATCAATCTGGTTTACAGCATGAAAGTCATTTTGAACATATTCAGACAGGAGTTGCTTGTCTCCAATTATTGCTGCCAGATGAATATTTAGCTGAATAGAAGCTTGCTTTGTTGATTTCTGAAATATGTACAGATTGTAGTTGCCTTCTTGATATTTTGAAAGCAATTCAAATCCATTTCTTTGGGCAAAAAATTGAATATTTTTTTCACTTATCCCATTATTATTATATTGTCCGATTAAGACTTTTCCATCAGTTTTCAAAATCCGATAAATATCTGACATCAAACTATCAGGATAGTAGGCTTGATGAATAACATCATTAAGCATTACATGATCAAAATAATCAGTTGGCAACAATGTTTGACTTTGCTGACCTATATGAAGGGTGAAATCCGAATTAAATGTGCTTGCACTTAATTTCTCATAATAGTTGCGAACTTTATTAAACTCAATGTCATTTAAGGTTGCAGGATTTATATCCTCTAAGTGAAAAGAAAGTTGGTCGTAAAACATCGAAAGGATAGCGGGTACACAACCATTTTCGGAACCAATGTCAGCTATTTTGTCGTTTTTTTGAAATCCTGCATTTCGTATAATTAACTTCAATTTTGGGTCTTCGAGTATTTCTTTCTTAGAAACAAAATAATTCCCGTATTGATAGGGTCGGGGATCCACTTTTGCATGTACATTCATTGCCATGCAAAATATCAGGAAGATTATTGTCAGGTTGTTTCTAGTTTTTTTCATGCGCTATAAAATGCCTTCAAATGCTGTTTCAATTTGTTCACTTCGTGACCCTTTAAGCAAGATGTATGCATCCTTAAATTTCTGATTTTTCATCCAACTTTGTAAAGATAGCACATTCGGAAAACAAAGGTAATTTTCGTTATTACATGCATCTGTAAAGTATTTCCCCACAAGCATAACATGATTAAAATTATACTTACTTAATTGTTTAATAATGTTTTCGTGTTCAGTTTTGCTATATGCACCCAGTTCATGCATATCTCCAAAGATAATGCTTTTGTTATTAACTGCCAGATTACCAAAATCATGTAATGCTAAACTCAAGCTGGAAGGATTTGCATTATAGGCATCAAAAATCAGTGTATTGCTTTTCCACTTGATAATTTGAGACCGATTATTCTTTGGATTATAGTTTTCTAAAGCTTGAATAATTAGCTTGGATTCAATTTGGAAGTATTCACCAATAGCCCAAGCTGCTAATATATTGTAAATATTGTAGGAGCCAAATAATTTGCTCGACACAACAGATTTTTCGTTTTGAATACTACTTTTAACAACAACTTTGCAAAGCAATTCATCGTTAAGTAAATTGCCTTTAATATGCGTTTCTACTTGGTCTTTGTAGCTATAGGAAATAACATTCTGACTTTTTACTAAACTAGTAAGTGAAGTGTCGTCCGTGTTAAGGAAAAATGTGCAACTCTCATCTTGATTAAAGTAATCCAATATTTCTTTGTATGCTTCAACAATGCCTTCCCAACTGCCAAACTCACCCATATGATCTTTGCCAATATTGGTAACTATTCCATGCGATGGTAAACAGATGTCAATCAGCATTTTATTTTCACCTATGTGGTTTGCACCCAATTCCAGAATTGCTATTTCGTGCTGAGCATTTATTTGGAGAAGACTTAAAGGAAGCCCAATATGATTATTTAAATTCCCAGGTGTTGCAAAAACCTTGTATTTTTTTTGTAAAACCAGTGTAATAAGTTCTTTGGTTGTTGTTTTTCCGTTTGAGCCACTAACAGCAATGATGGGGATGTTGAGCTGTTTCCTATGATGAGTAGCGAGTTTTTGCAGGCAGTTCAAACTATTGTCTACAAGAATCAGTTTTGGGTGCTTAGTAAGATTTTGATCATCAACAATAGCATATGCTGCTCCTTTTTCGATAGCCTTCAAGGCATATGCATTGCCATCAAAATTATCGCCTTTAATCGCAAAAAAAATCGAATTGGTTAAATCCGTGCGACTATCTGTTGAAATGACAGGATACTTGATAAAAAGTTGATATATATCTTTAATTTTATCCAAGACTTTGCTTATTAAGTTGTTTCAATTTTGCATAACGCAGAAAAGTAGCATATGATGATAACACACAAATTACAAATCCATAATAGCCATCTAAAAAACCAGCTTTAAAAAAATAATTTCTTTTGAACTTCCAAACAGGTCTGATTATCAAATCGTAAAGCGAGGCTTTTTTCCCTTTATCGAATTTAGTTTGAGCGCTAATGCTAGAGAATTTTTTAATTGTATCCAAATGTTGATCGATGCTGTAAAATGAATAGTGAAGAATATCTCCACTTAAACGGGACGATTGTCCATTACTGAACAGCTCATATTTGTCGTGTGGATTTTCGCCTCCCCATTGTCCTTTTGTTTTGTCGAATAATCTTAATTTTCGATCAGGATACCAGCCGGAATGTTTGATCCATTTTCCACAATAATTGGTCATACGATTGAGGAAATAACCATCTTTGGAAAAATCAGCTTTAGCTTGAACGATAGATTTTTGTAATTCTTCAGAAAGTGCTTCGTCAGCATCTAGCGATAGAACATGCTTGTATTTGGCACATGTGAGGGCGAAATTCTTTTGCTCAATATGCCCTTCAAAAGCATGTTTGATAAAAACTACTTGGTGTTTTTTGCAAATTTCTTCAGTCTTATCGGTAGAAAATGAGTCGATTACGACAATTTCATCTGCAATGTTTTGAACACTTTCAATACATCTGCCAATATTTTTGTCTTCATTTTTAGTGATGATGACTACTGATAACTTGACAGGATGCATGGCCATAAAGATATGGTTTTTGAGGCGCTTAAGATTTGATAAGAAAGGACAAACCAACTAATAAACCATAATTTGTGAGTTTTGATTTTTGGCGTCCACTACTGCTATTCGGACTAAAAACTGGTCGATCATTTTTTTTCGTGCTTACTGGAAAATAATATTCCACAGGATGTATTGTTTTATCAAATTCAAATTTTTTATTTTCAACATCTCCAATTGATCGGGCCATTTGAAAACCAATAGACGTATGTATTTTTTCAGTAATACTTATGGTGAACATCGCATTTGATACAAAACTGACATTAAACGATGAGAATAACTCATTGTAATTGATTATTCCAGCTGGTGGAATCACTGGAGCAGGATCCGTTATTACTTGTGTTTTACTCAGAATATCAGCTTGAAATCCTGCTGCAATAGTGAGGAAAATTCTGTCTTCATCCAACGGACTATTAAAACGAAGTAAAAATGGGACGTGATAAAAATTGAAAAGGACTTCGGATGTATAGTTAATATCTTCTGTAATTTGCGTATTTGCATCATAATCAATGAAACCATAATACTTCTGTCCTGTAGTGGAATGCTTTAAACCTGTTTCAATACCAAAAATATCGGTAAAATTATTAATGTATTGAATACCGTAAGCAAAATGATAACTGTTTTTAAGGTTTAAAATATCATCGCTTGTAAAATAGTCTTTCCTATTGTTAATACTGGTTGATTGATAAATTCCGTAAGGGTTAATGTATTGACCCTTTTGAGCTGAGGCAGGAATGGAAAGCAAGCATATCAAAGCAATTATTAAAAGTAGATGTATGTTTTTTTTAATCATGCTTGTCAATTTGATTAAGAAATATTAAAGAGTCCTAATCGCTCAATATTGATTTTATCAATAATCTCTCCTAAATCTTCAGGATTATCAGCAAAATTGTATTTATCAATATCAATAATCATGATTTTGGAGTTCTTGGTGTTTTTGAAATCCTTAATCCAGGCTTCGTATCTTTCGTTGAGTTTTTTCAGGTAATCGAGGCGCAATGAATCTTCAAATTCTCGTCCTCTTCGCTGAATTTGGTTCACCAAAGCGGGAATTGTTCCACGGAGGTAAATCAATAAATCGGGTGGAGTAACATATCGCTCAATTGTTTCGAACAGGTTGAGGTAGTTACCAAAATCACGTTTGCTCATTAAACCCATGCTATGCAGGTTGGGTGCAAAAATATAGGCATCTTCATAAATTGTACGATCTTGAATAACCGTTTTACTCCCTTCTCGAATTTCCATTATCTGTTGGAATCTTAAATTCAAATAATAGATCTGCATATGAAAAGACCAGGTTCTCATATCCTTATAAAAATCATCAATGTAAGGATTGTTTGCAACTTCTTCAAAATGAGGCTCCCACTCATAGTGTTTTGCCAATGCTTCAGTAAGCGTGGTTTTTCCTGAGCCAATATTCCCGGCAATAGCTACATGTTTGAAATCCTGGTGTTCTGAATTATCAAAATCCTGATCGAGTAAATCCATATGTTTTAATTTGATCTTTTATTGTAGTAAACGAAAACTTTGTTTGAATGGTATTGAAATTCACATTTAGCAAATTGATACATGTGCAAATATAAGGATTCTAGCTTGACAGATAATCTTCATTTAATATTTTTGAACCAATAGCGTCCTAAACGATTAAAAAAAAGAGGGGCAGAATTAAAGTATCTCAAATACCTTTGAGTTGCACAACAAAAACACCGCCCCTAATGACAAATATAAATTTATTCTCACAAATTATTTCAAGATTAGATCGTT
>JABINZ010000265.1 GCA_018698135.1 Bacteroidota bacterium | reverse complement strand
GTTATTCCCATTTCTTAAAATATTCCAAATCAATTCGATTGCAACTATTAATTGCCTAAGCGTGTACCTGTCATCTATATTGTGGAAAACTCAGAAATTGAATAAAATTACTTGCTATGTTTGTCCCTGATTAGTTACAAATAATTATATATCTAGCTTCTTAAATCTCATTTATTTCTTCTAGCATGCATTATATTTGCACAAAAATCATATAAGCATGACTTGGATTATAGTGTTGTTAATTGTTGGCGTTATCCTGTTTTTTGTAGAACTGTTTTTCGTTCCAGGCACAACTGTAGTAGGTATTTTAGGATTTATCCTAATTGCTTTGGGAATTTACTTTGCCTATGCTGATTTGGGAAATAAAGTCGGACACATCACTTTGGCAGCAACCATATTATCCCTTGTCGTAATCATAATTCTTGGTGCTAAATCGAATGTTTGGAGTAAGTTATCAAACAAAGATCATATAAGTGGCAAAGCAAATGTTATTGAAAAGGATATAGTAAAGGCAGGAGATAAAGGCATTGCCATTTCAGATATTAAGCCTATTGGAAAAGCACGAATAAATGAGAAGAATTTTGAAGTTCGTTCATTGGGAGAGTATATTAGCACCAATACAGAACTGGAAGTGCTTAAAGTTCAGGGTAATAGAATTACAGTAACCGAACTTAAAAAAGAGGCATCCTAAAGGATATAGGGTGGAAGCTGCCAATCAAACATATTTTGAAACATACCCAGCTGATTTAGAGCAAAAACTCGAATTCAATCAAATTAGGGCTTTATTAGCCGAATTGTGTATTTCAGAACTTGGAATCAAACAAGTCGAAAATATTAAATTACTCACTTCAAAAGACCTTATTTCCAGATTACTAGATGAAACAAGCGAATTCAAATACATATTAGAACAAGCCTATTCTTTTCCTACAGTTAATTATTTAGATATTGCTCAGGCTCTGAAAATTTTATCTATTCAAGGTTCAACCTTAGAGGCAAGTGAATTTTATCGGATATTATTATTTCTATTAACTGTTCAAAAAATATTCAAGTTTTTTACTAAATATCAAGCAGAAATCCCAGTTCTCAATCAAATTATTCTAGGTTCTGAATTTAATGAAGAGTTAATTAGTAAGCTGGATTCTGTTTTAGCTGAAGGAGGAGATATTAAAAATAATGCTTCTAAAGAGCTTTCTGACATCAGGAAAAAAATCAATAAGACTCAATCAGAGATGGAGCAGCGTTTCCAGAAAGTGTTAAGCTATTGCCGAAACAATAAATGGCTACATGACGAGGAGCAGAGTGTCAGAAGAGGAGATAGGGTGTTGGCAATCGATTCTAAATATAAGCGAAAAGTGAAGGGGCTTATTTTGGACGAATCGGCTACCGGTAAAACGGCATTCATACAACCTGAAGAGGTTGTAGAGTTGAATTACAAATTGTATGAGCTCTTTCAGCAAGAAAAAAAGGAAATACAACGTATACTCAGGGAGTTATCAGATTATTACAATCCTTATGTTTCCTTACTTTCTCATTATCAATTCCTTTTGGGGCGTTTCGATTTAATCCGAGCAAAAGCAAAATTAGCTGTTTCCTTACATGCTATTGCACCCAAACTAGCCGATACTAATCAAACCGAATTGGTTGATGCTTTTCATCCGTTGTTATTTTTGAAAAACACTAAATTGAAGAAGAAAACCATTTCTCTCAATTTAAAATTAGATACTGACAAAAGAATATTAATTATCAGTGGCCCGAATGCCGGAGGAAAATCTGTATGCCTTAAAACTGTTGGTTTGAATCAATTAATGCTGCAAGCAGGGATGTTAATTCCTGTTCACCCAAATAGTTGCATGGGCATTTATAAGCAATTATTTGTTGATATAGGTGATAACCAATCCATTGATAATGATTTAAGTACCTACACCAGCAAGCTTTCTTATATGAAGCATTTTCTGGAAAATTCCAGTGCTAATGCACTCATTTTAATTGATGAATTTGGTTCAGGAACAGATCCTCAAATAGGCGGTATTATAGCTGAAACAATGCTTGAAAATCTGAATGAAAAAAAAGCATTTGGAATAATTACAACACATTATACAAATTTGAAGGTTTATGCTGCCGAAAACGAAGGTATGCTCAATGGAGCCATGCTATTTGATTTGGATACATATTCACCTACCTATCATTTAGAAATTGGCAGACCAGGTAGTTCGTATGCATTTGAATTGGTGCAAAAAATTGGATTTGGAAATACTTTTATCAAGCGCATTCGAAGCAAAATTCAAACGAATGAATTGAATTTGGATAGTTTATTGGTTCGCCTGCAGGAAGAAATGAAACAGGTCGAAATGCAATCAGCTGATATTCTGAAACAAAAAAAGCAAGCTGATCAATTAATAGAAGAAAACAGGAAACTCAAATACGAATTAACAGAAAGTAAAAGCAAAATACTACAGGAAACGCAGGAAAAGGCAAAAAAATATCTTGACAATACCAATAAGCATTTCGACAAACTCATTAACCAATGGCAATCTGAAACCAACACAGAGCTAAAATCTGAAAAGAAAAAAGAAATACAAGTAAAGCTTCAGCAGGAAAAAGAAGTTGTTCAAAAACAAGAAAAAAAACAGAAGAAACCGAAGCCACTTAAAATAAACAAATCTAATATTGCGGTTCAAGTTGGACATCAGGTCGTGTTAGACGATCGAACTGATATTGGCATGGTTGAATCTATTGATAAAAAGAAAGCCGTAGTCATATTCGGCAACATACGTGCTAAGGTTGAATTAGAAAGGCTGCTTGTGGTCGAAAACAAAGACCAGCCATCCATGGCGAGTAAACCAAAGCTTATTGTTTCAACAGAACGAGATAATTCATTTAGTCCTGTTATGGATGTTCGTGGACAAAGAAGAGACGAAGCGCTCTTACTAACAGAAAAATTTATAGATGATGCCTTACTCCATCATTACAAATCGTTACGGATAATTCACGGACACGGAGATGGCATTTTAAGAGCTGCTATTCGTGATAGTTTAAAAAACTACAACTTCATTGCAGAAGTAAAAAGTGAAAGTGCTCAAAATGGAGGAGAAGGAGTCACAATTGTTGAACTTGAATAGGTCTTTTTGACAATTGAAGCAGGCAAAATGTGTATACCCAAAATGAATTTAGAAAAGCCCATCAAACACCTCTTCCCAAGTAGCTGAAATTCAACAAGCTACAACAACTATTTTTTACACAATTATTGTTAATAATTGCCGCTAATCTTATCAGGTTAGCAGCTTAAATAATTGTATGTTTGCAGCAACAATAAAAAAGGCATTTTAACAAATGTAACAAACTAATTGTTAATGCTTTAAAGTTAATAAAAGAGCTTATTTTTATGGGAGAATTTCAAGGAAGGGTAATTACGGTAGACGTTAACGAACAAATGAAGTCTGCTTACATCGATTATTCGATGTCTGTAATTGTATCACGTGCTTTACCCGATGCCAGAGATGGATTAAAACCAGTTCACCGCAGAGTTTTATTTGGAATGCGAGAATTGGGTGTATTACACAACCGATCATATAAAAAATCCGCCAGAATAGTTGGTGAGGTTTTAGGAAAGTATCACCCACATGGTGACACATCTGTTTACGATACAATGGTACGTATGGCTCAACCATGGTCATTACGTTATCCGCTTGTTGATGGACAAGGAAACTTTGGTTCAGTAGATGGTGATAGTCCGGCTGCTATGCGTTATACTGAAGCCCGATTAAAAAGGATTGCTGAGGAATTGTTAATTGACCTGGAAAAGGATACTGTTGATTTCCGACCCAACTTTGATGAGTCCTTAACAGAGCCCACCGTATTACCAGCTAGATTTCCAAACTTATTGGTAAATGGAGCTTCCGGTATTGCAGTTGGTATGGCTACTAACATGGCACCACACAATCTCACTGAAGTTATTAACGGCACACTCGAATATATTGATAACTCCGAAATTACCATAGAGGAGTTGATGAAATTCATCAAAGCTCCTGATTTCCCAACCGGAGGTATTATTTATGGATACACAGGTGTAAAAGAAGCATTTGAAACAGGTAGAGGACGTATTGTTATGCGTGCAAAAGCTGTTATTGAGGAAAAGGAGAATGGACGAGAACGAATTATTGTCTCTGAAATACCTTATCTGGTGAATAAAGCGTCCATGATTATGAAAACCGCTGATCTGGTTATGGACAAAGTAATTGACGGAATCTCGGATATTAGAGATGAATCGGATAGGGATGGTATGCGTATCGTTTATGAACTTAAACGAGAAGCCAACTCTCAAGTAGTGCTAAATACCTTGTTCAAATACACACAGCTACAGTCTTCATTTAGTGTGAATTCGATTGCTCTGGTAAAGAACAGACCAAGAAATCTGAATCTAAAAGACCTGATTTCAGTTTATGTAGAGCACAGGCACGAAGTGGTTGTCAAACGTACAGAGTATGAACTTAAAGAAGCACAAAAACGTGCTCACATTCTTGAAGGTTTAATTATAGCTGTCGATAATATCGATGAGGTAATTGCGATTATTCGTGCATCAAAAACACCTGATGAAGCAAAAGCTGGCTTAATTGCGAAATTTGAGTTATCCGATTTGCAATCCAAGGCCATACTCGAAATGAGACTTCAAAGACTTACGGGTCTTGAAATAGACAAGTTAAGAGCAGAATATGCTGAGCTAATGGATATCATTAATAGATTGAAGGAAATATTGGCCAGCAAAGAAATCAGGATGCAAATTATTAAAGATGAGCTTCTTGAAATCAAAGAAAGATACGGAGACGAGAGAAGAACTGAAATACAACATAGTGCTGAAGACATTGATATTAAGGATATTATTCCAAATGAAGAAGTAGTCATTACTATTTCAAACAATGGATATATCAAACGAACTGTACTAACTGATTACCGAACTCAACATAGGGGAGGGCGTGGAGCAAAAGCAGCAAACAAAAGAGATAACGACTTCTTTAAGCATATTTTTATATCAAAAACACATAATTACCTATTGCTGTTTACTGATCAGGGTAAATGTTATTGGTTAAATGTATACGAGATTCCTGAAGGTGAAAAAGCCACAAAAGGCCGACCCATTCAGAATGTGGTACAGCTCCAAAAGGATGAAACCATCAAAGCATTTGTTTCGGTAGAAGACATTAAAGATGAAGAATATCTGAACAATACCTATATTGTTTTTGCTACTCGTAAAGGAATTATCAAGAAAACAACACTGGAGGCGTATTCCAGACCACGTCAGGGAGGAATAATTGCCATTACCATCAATGAGGGCGATGAATTAATTGAAGCCCTTAAAACAGATGGAAATAGCTTCTTAATGCTGGGTTCTAATTATGGACAATCCATTCGATTCCACGAAACGCAAGTTCGTCCAATGGGTAGAGGTGCAGCCGGAGTAATCGGACTTCGTTTATCAACCAAGTTTGAAGACGACTTTGTGATTGGTATGTTGGCCGTACAGGATACGACAGATACCATCATGGTTGTTTCTGAAAATGGATATGGAAAACGCTCCGCAGTTGAAGATTACAGAATCACCAAACGAGGTGGTAAAGGAATCAGAACACTTAATATTACAGAGAAAACAGGTAAGCTAGTTGCAATTGGTAATGTCACTGAAGAAGAGCAACTCATGATTGTAACCCGTTCAGGAATTGCAATCCGTATGAAAATTTCCAATGTTAGAACAATGGGGCGCGCTACACAAGGTGTTCGATTGATTAAAATCCATGAAGGTGATGACGTGGCTAGTGTGGCACGTATTGTTGCTGGAGAATTTGAGGAAGAGGTTGAAGATGAAAATGCAGATTTGGTAGTTGATATGAACGAACAGCAGTCTGAAGAAAGTCCTGAAATTATCGAAGATGAGAACGAATCAGAAACTGAAACCGATGAGGATGAAGTTGAAGAGAATGATGAAGCAATTGATGAGTAAGCGTATTTACTAATAATTTATGGTCAAATACTCATTCATAAGGCTAAATTTGATCCTTGACAGTATATTTGAATTGTATTATCAATAAAAATCAATTAAAAACATAATTATGAAACAACTTAGCATTTTACTTCTTGGACTGATGCTAACAGGAGCAATTGTAAATGCCCAACCAGCCAAGAGAACGTCAGCATGGACGTATTTAAATGACAAACAATATGGCAAAGCCATCAGTGCCATAAATGAAGCTGCCAAACACGAAACAACCATTCAGGATGCGAAGACATGGCATTTCAGAGCCATGATTTATCATGATGTGGCTATTAATTCTGATACGGCTGTGCAAGCTTTAGCAACTGATCCATTAACTGAATCCTTGGAATCGATTAAAAAGTGTAGTCAATTTGATGTAAAAAAGAAATTCAAAGACAAAAACAAATTGATTCTTAGAGACTTAGCCTTGTTTTTCTTCAATACGGGTATTGACAAATACAATATTGCTGTGCAAAATATGGGTAAAGAGGGAAATATAGCAACTGAAAATTTCACCGGTGCTTTAAGCCGCTTCGATCAATACTTTGAAACTGTGAAACTTATGGAGAAAGATTCCGTATATGTTATCTATGAATTAGCCAAGTATAATATCGACTACATGGATATTTACCAGTATGCAGGAACAGCAGCCGATCAAATAGGACAGAAGCAGCGTGCAAAAAGTATTTATAACGGATTGGTAACCAATAAATTCAGTGGTGTTTTAGCTTATATCAATTTAGCAGACATTTATCTGGAAGAGGAAAATGTTGATAAAGCTCTGGAAGTTATCGATTTAGGGAAAGTTAATGTTACTGATGAAGAGAATGCAAAAGACTTAACTATTAAGGAGCTACAGATTTATCAAAAAGCTGGTCGCTTAGATGATTTAATTTCCAAATTGGAAAATGCATTAACAGCTGATCCTGAGAATCCTAATCTGGCTATTACACTTGCTGAATCTTATTTTACAATATCTGAGAAGTTCTCAGACGATAAAAAAGTAGATGAAGCAGAATTGTTCAGGTCGAAAGCAATTGAGACGTTTAACAATTCTTTAGAGCTTTTAGGTGATGAAGATAACGAATTGAGATTTTTGATCAACAATAAGATAGGAACCATTTATTTCAATAAAGGGGTTGACATTTACAATGAGTCGTTAAACCTAAGAGATGCAGCTAAAGAAGATGCAGCAAAAGTGCAATACATGAAATTTTTTGAAGATGCCATTCCTTACCTGGAAAAATCGATGGAATTGAAACCTGAAGACAAATCAGCTATTCCATTATTGATAAATATTTACTTGCGTAAAGGAAATATGGAGAAGGTAGGGGAATT
>JABINZ010000264.1 GCA_018698135.1 Bacteroidota bacterium | reverse complement strand
TGTTATTCCCATTTCTTAAAATATTCCAAATCAATTCGATTGCAACTATTAATTGCCTAAGCGTGTACCTGTCATCTATATTGTGGAAAACTCAGAAATTGAATAAAATTACTTGCTATGTTTGTCCCTGATTAGTTACCATTTATTTATATGCATTAATATGAAATTAATAATAATTTTACCGACTTGTAAAACGGCCCTACAAACAAAACATGAAATTTAAAGGCATTTTTATTTCTATTCTAACTACTCTTTTAATGAGTAATGCTTGCCTTTATGCACAACATGCTCAGCTTATACAGAAAGGTGGAAATCTCGATCCTAGTTTTTATGATATTACTAAAATAAGTGATAATGAGTATTGGATTGGTGGTGAGTTTGGAGTTTTAAACTCTATGGATACACTGGGCAGAATAACACCTATCAAATTGCCATTCGAATGCAGTCATATATTACGTATTGTAAAAAGAGAATCTGATGTATATATTACGACCACTGATGGGCAATTAATTAACTACAACCTGGTTTCAAAGATTTTCAAACGAAGTACATATGATCAAAAATATCGTAAAAGCTGCTTTTATGATATGCTTATACTTGATGACGGAACCCTTTACATTTGTGGAGGAGCAAGTCGTATTGCCAGCGGAAAAGTGGCCTACCCCAATGGATTTGTTTTAAAAACTTCAGTTGACAAGATGGATGATATTGAAGTGATCTGGAAAAACAGAAACAGTTTTGTATGGTCAATGTATTATGAGCAGGATAAAAACAATTTACTCATGTCTGCCTATTCAATTCCATTATTGAATTCGTCCATTTATTTTTCAAATGACAGTGGTAGCACTTGGAAAAAAGAATTTATAATTAAAGGAATTGTTCACGATTTTGGACAGGTAGGTGATGAAATTTGGTATTGTGGGAGCAAAAATATTTTATATTATAAACATGGAATATTAGGCAAACTTACTCGTAATAGTGAAAGAATTGTTATTAAAGATATAGGTTGTATTTATGACTTTTTCTCATACGAAGAGAAACTAATTAGCTGTAATTATCAAGGACAATTTTTTGAATACAATCTAAATACAAACACCATCAAAGATTTAGATGTTATCAATTCCTACCCTATCTATTCATTCCAAATAATTCGACCAGGGAAGCTTTTAATAGTTGGCCATGGAAATACAATATACTTGTATAACTACCTGCTTGAAAAAAACAAAAAATACAGCCAAAAATAAAAAAGGCTGATTCTTTCGAACCAGCCTTTATACTGAAAAATTATTCTCACTTAGTCAGCCAGAATAATCCGCTCAACCAAACTTTCAGTTGCTGTTGATAATCTGATCAGGTAAATACCTGTTGAGAGTTCTCCCGCATGGAATACTTCGGTATAGCTATTGCCTTTTTCGACTTCTCCTTCGAATAAGGTTGCTACTCGCTTACCTACAATATTATAAACTTCAACTGTTGCTTTCCCACTTTCCGGAACACTGAATTCAATATTCGCCATTCCTTTAAAAGGATTCGGATAAGCTTTCAGACTCATCACTCCTTCATCAGCTATTATTAATGATTCCTCTGCAATCCTTAAATTACCAGGATTCGTATTGTCCCAGCAATCATACCAGTTCCAAGTCACATTGTGGGCATTTGCTTTCACTTTGTCAGCTATATAGAAACCTTGCATGACTGCACTGCTCTTACTACCTCCTGTTAGTTGCAAATATCCATTTGGAGCATAAATACTTCCATTAAATATCAAATCACTGTGTAAATGGACATCTCCTTTCTTCTTGCTCGAACCCATATAGAATATAACCTTAAATTCATCATCATTTATAACGCAATTCTGATGAATATCAAGTTTGTCAGCAATCTTCACTGTTGCATTCTTTCTAAATAATATATAGGACATGCCATTTTTCTTGGAACTCTGAACCTCCAGTTTATTGATCTCAATATCCGACTCGGTGAAGATAACAGAAGCATCTTTGGCCAATTTGATATCACCAAATACAGTTCCTGTCAATGTGACGATAGAACCTTCACCAATATCAACACTGATGTCATTGGAAGTCAATTCAACCTCCTTGTTCTTCTTCACTTTTACTTTCGAGAAAACACCTGTTGCTGCAGATATATTGTAATACATAGTTGGAAGAGTAACATTGGCAGGGGAAGTAATCTTGCTAGCGATCACGGAAGTTTTATGATCCTTTATTTTATAGGCTTTCACAAATGACCCACTGCTGTTGATCTTGCTTCCTTTTCCAATCTTAGCTTCTCCTTTGGCGTCTGTTACTCCTACTGAACCATTAACAACATGATCTTCACCCAAATCCACTTCTTCAAGTCCAATTATTGTGTAGGATGAAATCTGTTTCTCTGGTTCATAATTATAACTGGCCTGAAACTCGGATTTACATCCATTCTGATCAGTTACAAATACTTTGTAATCTCCTGCATTGGAATTAGCTGTTTGAAGAACTATTTCTTGTGTTGTTTTATTCACAGACCAATAAAAATTACTCCACAGATACAAATTTTCAGATGTTGAACTATGAGCAGTGAGGGTCAAACCATTGCACCATTCATTTGCTCCGGTTGCTGTTATTGAAGCGGTTGGTAATGGGTTGATTGTTATTTTTGGAGAGTGAGTGGTAATATTTCCTGAAGGATCTGTAACAGTCCATTTGACTATAGTCTCATTCTTAGGAAATACATGTCCTTCTAAGGTATTGCTGTTGCTTGCATCATTTGTAACAGTATAGGAGCAATTATCCCAGATATCTGTAATGTCAAATTCATTACCTACAACCGTATAAGAATTAGAAGCTGAAGGATCGGCACAATGAGCATGGTCTGCATAAGCGAATTCCGGAAAGATATTGTCTTCCACGGTTACAGTAGCTGTTGCTGTTGAAACGTTTCCGTTAACATCAGTTACTGTTAAAGTAACGTTGTTTGGACCAACTTCTGAACAATCAAAGTCAGTCTGTGATAATGCTAAGGAAGCAATACCGCAAGCATCCGTAGAAACATTGTCAACCGCTGCTGCTGTTGTCGAACCATTTCCTGTTGCATCCAACTGAACGGTTACATTTTGTGCGATGGCT
>JABINZ010000263.1 GCA_018698135.1 Bacteroidota bacterium | reverse complement strand
TACAGCAATAATAACAGAGGGTCAAAATAGTGGTGAATTGCGCTCCGACATGGATGCGAAAAACCTTTCCATTGTAATCATGGGAAGCCTGAGACTATTTATTAAGAAATGGCAATTCTCAGGTTTTTCGTTTGATTTACCACTTGAAGGCCAACAACTTGTTGAATCAATAAAATTAATAATAAAGAAATGAAAGTAACTAAAGTCGTTGAGACTGAAATCACTGACACACCTCATAAGTTAGATGTGAGAAAATTATATGATGAAGAGACTGCCCAGGCTGTTCATATTACATTGAATCCGGGAGAAAGCCTGAAGCCACACATTACACCAGTAGATGTATTCTTCTATATATTAGAAGGAAACCCTGAAATTTTAGTGGGAGATGAAAAACAAATTGTCGGTGCCGATTGTCTTGTGGAAAGTCCAAAAGATATACCTCATTGCATTTCAAACAATACAACTGAAGTAGCAAGAATACTTGTCGTAAAAGCGCCAAAACCTACAACTAAAGCAAAATTGCTATAATAATAGTATAAGACTCACTTGCAATAAAGTGGGTTTTTTTGTCAATCAAACGTTAGTGAATATTAACAAACATCAATAAGAATATGGAAAAGTTATTAAGGAAATTTTTAAAAGCACCCTGGATTATCGTTGCTGTAACTATAATTATCAGTGTAGTATTTTTCATGCAAATGAAAGAAAAGTCAAAAATGGAGACTGATCTTGATAAATACATGCCTCAGGATCATCCATCATTTGTTTATAGCGATCAAGCTGAAGAATGGTTTGGGATTAATGATGGAATAATTGTGGCCATTGAAAATCAGAATGGAATTTTTAATACGGCAACCTTAGACACCCTAAAGCAGCTTACAAAAAGACTTCAGAAAATGGATGAAATTGAAAAAGCTGATGTTACCTCTTTATATACTGCCGATAATATTATAGGCACAGAGGATGGAATGGAAGTAGAACGGTTTTTCAAAAGAGTTCCGAAATCAGAATCAAAAATTAATGAGCTAAAAGAAAATGTACGTAAGAATGAAATGATTTATGGGCGACTTGTTTCAACCAACGAAACCGTTACAGTTATAATAGCAGAAATTAAGGATGACGTGTTTAGTATGGAGTTTTATGATGAAATACTGGCACTTGCTGAATCCTATGAAACGGAAGACATTAAAGTTCATGTTGCTGGTCGTCCTATTGTTGAGGGCACTATGGCATTACTTGGCCCTGCTGATATGAAGAAAATGGTGCCAATTGTACTCATAGTGATTATGATTGTTTTGTTGGTGATACTGCGAAGTGTAAAAAGCACATTATTAACAATGTCTGTTGTTTTCTTATCTACAATTTGGGTATTTGGGCTAATGGCTATGTTAAATATTCCGATATATGCAGTTTCAACAATGATTCCTGTAATGCTTATAGCCATTGGTGTTGCGTACTCGGTTCATTTATACACGCATTTACAATTATTTGTAAATAAAAACCCAGAAACTGGCAAAAAAGAGGCTGTAGCCGACATGTTGAAATTTAAGTGGAAACCCGTTGTAATGGCTGCAGTAACAACTGCTGTTGGATTTATTTCACTATTAACATCACAAGTGTATCCAATTAAATATTTTGGATTATTTACGGCTTTTGGTGTATTAACAGCTATGCTTTTTTCACTTGTTCTTGTTCCAGCAGGAATCATGATTTTTGGATTGCCAAAACCTAGAAAAGTTAAAGAATCTGCTGTTTCTAAGAGCGATCCTTTACACAAATTTGCAGCAGCTATATTAAAAAGAAAAAGTGTATCAATTATAGCAACTGCACTCATTATTGTACTTTCAATTATAGGAATGCAAAAGATATGGATCAACTCCAGTTTCCTTGATAAATTCGAGAAAGACAGTGAAATTGTATTAACTGATAAATTCATTAACCAAAACTTTGGCGGCACTACGCAGTTTAATTTAATTTTAGATGGAGGGGATGAGTTAAATGTATTTAAAAATCCAGAGGTTTTAAAACTGGTTGACAAAATGCAAACTCAAGTAGAGGATGAACTTGAAATAGTTGGAAACTCCTTTTCACTTACCGACTATATAAAACGGATGAACAAAGTGATGAATGCCGATAAGGAAGAGTTCAATACAATTCCTGATACCCGGGATATGATTGCTCAATATTTATTGCTTTATGAAATGTCAGGCGACCCTGAAAATCTTAACAAAGTGGTTGATTATGATTATGCTAAAATGAATGTTACTTATCAGCTTAAAAGTGACGATTCCAAAGCAATGAATTCGACTATAGAAATTATAGATTCATATAAAGTGGATCTTGAAAAATATGGGGTAAGTATAAATTATGCAGGTAGTGGCTATAAAGGTCTGGTATTTACAGAGTTAATTCTAAAAGGTCAAATCTCGAGTTTACTATTGTCCTTGATAATCGTTATTGTTTTACTGTCCTTAATGTTTAGAAAGTTTACGCTGGGTTTAATAGGATCAGTACCTATTGTAATAACAGCTGCCATAAGTTTTGGTGTAATGGGTTTCTTAAATATACCCCTAAACTCTACAACAGCGCTCTTGTCGAGTATAGCCATAGGAATCGGAATCGATTATGCTGTTCATTTTATTGAGCAGTATCGTCTCAATGCTTTAAAAACAAGCAATCAATTAGTAGTTGCACAAAAAACAATGGCACATTCAGGCAAAGCAATTATTTTTAATGCAATAGTGGTCATTGCAGGTTTCTTAGTCTTAATGTTTTCTGTATTTCCTCCAAACAGAGAGCTTGGTGCTTTAGTATCACTAAATATGTTTACGAGTTTTGTTGGTACAGTGACAGTTATGTTGGTTCTATTAAAAATATCAAATATATATTTCAAAAAATCTATTAAATAAAATCTAAAAAGAAAAATCATGAAACATTTACGAATAACAGCAATATTAGCAGCTATATTTTTAACATTTGGAATTAGCTCCAGTGTTTCTGCTCAAAACTTGACAGGAAAGCAAATTGTAGAAAAAGTCTATAATCGGCCATCAGGCAATGATCAAACCGCTGACCTTACGATGACACTTACGAATAAGAGTGGAAGCCAAAGAGTGAGAAAAATCAAACAATACTCCAAGCAATTTGCAGATGTAGAAAAAAGCATTATGTTTTTTACATCTCCTGCAGATGTTAAAAATACATCTTTTATGAGTTGGGCTTACGACACAGATCAAAGCGATGATCAGTGGATATATTTACCAGCTTTAAAAAAGACAAAACGTATTTCAAGCGATAGTAAAAGTGATTATTTTATGGGATCTGATTTTACCTATGATGATCTTGGTGATCGTAAACTTGAAGATGACACACATAAACTATTAAGGGAAGAAACCATCAATGGGAAAGCTTGTTACGTAGTTCAAAGTGTATCAAAGAACGATGAATATATGTATTCCAAAACAATTACCTGGGTAGATAAATCGAACTTTATTGGAGAGAAAAAAGAATTTTACGATGAAGATGATGAATTGTTAAAGATATTGACCGTTAAGAAATCAGAAAAAATAGCTGGAATATGGGTGATAAGCAGTTTGGAAATGAATAATGTTCAGAAAAATCATAAAACAAACATGCTATTAAGTAATGTGAAAATAAATACTGGTATTCCAGCAACACATTTTAGCGAAAGAATGATGATGAGGGGATTATAAAAACAAAAATACCTACAACATACTAATTTTAGTAGGTATTAACCTTAAAACAAAAAAAGTGAAAAAGATAATAATACTATTAGTAGCAATCAGCTTTTCCTATATTGCAAAATCTCAAAATACTGAAATTTCAGGATTTGTACGAAATTACACAGGAGTTTTGTTAGAAACAGGAGATTTTTCAATACTTCAGAATACTCTGGATTTAAACTTTGAAAAAACAGGAGGAAAGGCAGCTTTCAAAGCAAACCCCATGTTGTATCATTACGATAACAATAAACTGGATTTACGATTGAGAGAATTATATATGGATTTGTATTTCGATAACTTTGATTTACGAATAGGACAACAGCAAATTGTTTGGGGCAAAGCAGATGGGGCATTTATTACCGACATCGTTTCTCCCCTTAACCTGACAGAGTTTTTATTGCCCGATTTTGATGAAATAAGAACCGGTGTATTGGCAACTAAATTGGATTATTATATTGGCAACCATACTTTTGAAGTAATTTGGATGCCTCTATTTACCCCAACTGAAATTCCACAAGCGGGATCAATTTGGCATGTACAACCAGAGTTTCCAATAGTTCCTACTTTCGATTGGTCTAAATCCAGTATGACACCTAATCTTGAAAACAGCGAATTATTTGTAAAATATTCTGCGATGACGTCCAAGATTGACTTTGAACTCATGGGAGGATATACATGGGATGATAATCCCAGCATGCATATTGAAAAAATTATTGATATGTCTACTGGAAAGCCAGTACTTACTGGATTAAACATAACTCCGGAACATCATCGCTTGCTAATTGGTGGGGGATCATTTAGTTCTGAAATCAAAGGTGTAGTGTTGCGTGGCGAAGCTGCTTATTACAATGGCAAATATTTTCAAACAGAAGATCCTTTTGCTAATGATGCTTTAGTCCAAAAAGATTATATACACTACCTTACAGGAGTAGATTTTAGTATTAAGGGTGTAAAATTCAGTTCGCAATTTATCCAGGAGGTTGTTTTGGATTATGATGAAAAGATGCAGAAAACAGAAATAGAAAATACCATGACGTTTTTAGCACGATATGACCTGTTAAGGGAAACACTGCACCTTGAACTATTCTCATACATCGGATTGACAAATCAGGATGCTCTTATCCGACCTAAAATTACTTACGATTTTGATGATGGATTTTCTATCCTTTTGGGTTCAAATATATTTGTTGGTGATGACAAGGGCCGCTTTGGTCAATACGCTGACAACTCAATGATTTACACAAAAATTAAATATAGCTTCTAATGCAAATAACAGAAAAAACAAAAGTATCAGCAATACTCAAAGAGTATGGCGACATCGCTGAAGTAATGGAAACATTCGGCTTAAAAAGAGTTGGTGGATTAGGTTTGCGAAAGTTTATTTCAAAATTTATAAGTGTTAAAACAGCAGCCAAAGTACACAAAGTGCCCCTGGATAAATTACTGAACATTTTGAATGAAGCAGTGGTGAATAATAGTCTTGAGAGGCAAGAAAAACCTGATTCAAAATAAAGCTTGAGTGCTGAAGAAAAAATACTGAATTCTGCCCGTAGGGTTTTCCTTCTGTATGGTTTTCAGGCCACTACTATTAAAAGGATTGCAACCGATGCTAAAGTAAGCAAAACGGCAATCCATTATTATTATAGATCAAAAGAAAAACTCTATGATAATGTGGTAAGGGAAATAGGTCGGGAAATTCTTGATTACAGGAATGATACTGATGGAAATTTATCAGTTGGATTATTTGTATTAAATGAATTTAAAAGCAATAGAGTGTTGTTTGTTAAAGCCTTGAATAATTATAATAAGTTGAAATGGGATGATATACTTCAGCATTACATAAAATATGCAATTCCAGAATCTATCTCGAATGAAACATTGGATAAGATGTTTTAATGAGTTGGCTCTATGTCGTTCACCGTGGGTGACATCTAAAATCACAATAATCAACAATCCAAATCACAAATAAACAACAAAAGCCAATCTATCAAAATTCAAATCGAACAACAAAATAATTCATGTAATTCACTGGCTTTCAATTTGTAAAATTGAGTCCACTCTGAAAAGTATGTACTATTGGAATTGAAGATCAGGTTTTGCCCCAATACCCTACTGCGCTTTGCTATAGCTATGCAGCAGCGAAGAAGTGAGTCCTGATTTCCAGCAAACTTCTCCCTTCAGGGCAGGGGCAAAAAGGTGCTGAAAATCATCTCTTGGACTTTTCGGAGTGGACACAAAATTGATTATTTGTTCAGAAACGTATTTGATTAATCGGGTGTTTTTTCTTTTTTTAAGTTGATTATTATTTGAGATTTGACCATTGCTATTTGTGATTTACCACAACATTACCCCACCTAAATCGACAAAGAATCAAAAAATTTAATGAATTGTTTAAACATTTTCTTTGTCTAATCTATTTAACACTGCATTTCCATTAAGGATTCTTTCTGAAAGAGTTCGAATTGTTTCTGATGTAACAATGTCGTAAAAACCATCACGCACTTCAATATATCTGTTGTGCAAGGGGCAAGGATTTTCACTATTACAATCCTTTAAACCGAAACCGCATTTATGGAAGCATCCATCTCCTTCCATTACATGTACTACTTCATAAAGTGTAATGTTTGATTGGTTTTGGTTGAAAAAAAAACCACCTCCACGCCCTTTCATCGACTCGAGTAGTTTGTGTTTGGTCAGGGTTTGGAGAATTTTTGCTGAATAAGCTTCAGGAGCCTCAATTTCATGAGCAATCCCAATAACTCCCGGACGTTTCTCTTTCCAATTTTGTAATTGAATATAAACCAATGCCCGTATGGCATATTCAGTACTTTTTGCCAACATTATTATTCCTGTTTTGTATTATTTTCCAATTCAATTGCTTTTTTAAATAAAATATTGTTCTCTAAATGAATATGACGATGTAAATCTTGTTCAAATTCCTTTAGGCTTTTAAAGGTAAGCTGATAGGTGTTGCATCCATCTGGCGGACAACTATAGTTTTGTGTTAGTTTTGATATTTTCAGAAATCTCTCCCCTTCAGCCAGGTGCTCGTTGTCAATTTCATTTAAAAGATCATGGAATTTTCCTGATTCAAAAGTATTTTCAACTGCTTCAGATTTATTTTTTTCTAAATTACGAATATATGGAAATAGTGTTTGCTCTTCCTTCTTCATATGCATTGATAAATTGCCAGCAGCAGTTTCAAAATGCTCTTTAATTTCAAATAGTTCATGATGATTTTCTCCATGAACATCACAAAGTTTCTTTAAATTTTGTAATAGAAACGGGATGTTTTCATTTACATAAGTATGATGTCTATCAACAATATAATCACATAATCTTTCTAATGAAAGTCCATCCAGGTATTTTGAATCAGGATCGTTTACATCCATCATCAAATTTAACACTGGTAATATTTTATTGATGTCTATATTTGATTTTTTACACGCTTCTGTCAAGGAGATGTCACCTCCGCAGCAAAAATCAATATTCAGGTCTTCAAATATTTTAGCAGTTTTAAAATTCTGTCTTACAATTTCTCCAATTGATGTGTTTGATTTTATCTCCATGTTATTCCTTTTAAAAATTCTGAAACAAAGGTAGTAAAATATTTATAAAAAGATAAACGGGTCTTTTTATAATTTATATATTTGCCTTAAAATAATTAAGAAACAAAAAAGCAGAAATAGCTTTATAGCAGTTTATTGAGCTATACAGTCTTGCTATTTTTCATGGCAAGGCTGCTTTCTTATAATAGAGGTATAATATAACATAGGAAATTTGGTAAATATATGATCTGAAAAACTAAACATTTTTAGGCTAGCGCGTATGTTAAAACATTATAAATTTGCTGTTTGAAAGAATAAGATGTCAGAAATATCAAATCATATTGAGATTAGACGAAAAGCTTTATTGGCCTTTTGCTGTGGAATGATAGAAGGAGGGAAAGGGATTGATTTAATCAATGAATATCAGACTTTCATTGAAAAAGTTACACCAGAGGATACTGTGGTTGTAGTTGATTGGCTTATGAATAAAGGCTATTCCATCGAAGCGATAAAAGCAAATATTGGAAAAATCCTGAATGTTTTCTACAAATATCTGGTGCTTCATGTGCGGAAAAAACTCACTAAAAATCATTTTCTGTATTACATGATACTTGAAAATTATCATTTGAAAGATAAGCTCAATAAAATGCGGCCTTATATTCAGGCAATCAATAAAAAGAATGGAATACAAGATATTCAAGCTATTGACATTGTGAGAAAGGAATTAAAAGAACTGCAAAAATTTGAAATTCATTACCAGAAAAAGGAAAATATCTTTTTTCCATATTTTGAATCACATTTCCCTGAATACAAATGTCTTTCTGTGATGTGGTCCATTCATGATGACATAAGAAAGCATTTTAAGGATTTGGATGAGATTTTAATGGCAGTAAATCTTGACTTGAAGAAATTCAATAAATCGATAGCCGATTTGTTTTTTGCAATGCATGCTATAATTTTTAGAGAGGATTTTATATTGTATCCAGTTGCACTGAAATATGTTCCTGAGAAAGCTTGGGCAAAAATGCATAAACAGAGTTTCGAAATAGGATTTGTATTCATTGAACCTCCGATACCTATTCAAGATGTTTCAGAAATAGGCACTTTGAAAGATGGATTTGTGGACATGGAAACTGGAAAGCTAAGTGTTGAGCAGTTGGTTCAATTGATGAATCACCTTCCATTTGATATGACTTTTGTAGATCACAATGATGAAGTGGCTTACTTTTCGAATCCAAAAGATAGATTTTTTACAAGATCGAAAGCCATCATCGGGAGGAAGGTAAATAATTGCCATCCTCCAGAAAGTGTTCATGTGGTTGAAGAAATTATTACTTCCTTTAGAAAAGGGGAAAAAGATAAGGCTTCGTTTTGGTTATCCATTAAGGGAAAGTTTTTATTAATTCAGTATTTTGCCGTGCGAGCAAATACTGGTATTTATTTGGGAACGCTGGAGGTGAGCCAGGATATCACCGAAGTTAAAAATTTGGAAGGAGAGCAACGCTTACTCGATTGGAATGCCTAAAAAGACACACTCTAATAGCAGACAATCTAACTGATAATATTCTTTATAATTGGATTAAGAGTTTAAAATGTTTTGTATATTTACGCACAATGCGTAACGCACTTTGTGTAAATATAAATCATATATTACGCACAATGCGTGACGCAACATGTGAAAAACATTCAAAATAATCTGATCATGAACCCATTTATACTTAAGAATTATAAAAGTCCAGACTATTTTTGTGACAGGGAAAAGGAAACCAATAGTATTATAAAAGCACTTACCAATCAGCAGGATATAACGCTTTATGCATATAGAAGGCTTGGCAAAACCGCACTGATTTACAATGTGTTCTATTATTTAAGGAAGGATTATATATGTATTTATGCTGACCTTTGGGGAACAAAAACTGTCTCAGAATTTATAAATGAAATAGCGAATGCCATAATTCGAAGTAATTTATTCGCTAGCAGAAAATTGCCGCAAAAACTTACTTCATTTATTCAATCTTTGGGTACTTCAATAAGTTTTGGTGTTGATGGCACTCCATCAGTAAGTCTGAATTATTCTGAAAAAAAACAACTTTTTAAAAGCCTTGAAGAAATATTTTTTTTCCTGAATGATCAAAATAAAAAAGTAATATTGGCCATTGACGAATTTCAAGAAATTACGAAGTATGAAAAAGAATTTGCTTTAGAAGCAAAATTGAGAAAATATGTTCAGGCAAGTAACAACATAAGCTTTGTATTTAGTGGGAGTGAGTATCATATTATAAATGAAATTTTTAACAATCCAGTCAGACCATTTTATGTTTCTACAAGAATGTTTTCATTGGACATAATTGATGAAAAAAAATATGGCGATTTTATTCAAAAACAATTTAAGAAGTCAAAAAGAGAGATAAATGATGCCATTATTGAACACGTTTTAAACATAACATTTGGCCATACTTTCTATGTTCAGAGTATATTCAATTATTTATATAGCCTTGACAACTTACCGGAAAGTGTAAATGATTTTGAAATTATATATTTGGAGTATCTGGAAGAAAAACATGTTTACTATAGCGAATTGCCAGATAGGCTTACAAATCAACAGTTTGCATGCTTACGTGCATTTGCTCTAAAGAATAAGGTTGTGGCTCCTACTTCTGGCGATTTTCTTAAATTTTCTGGTGTAAAAAATTCAAGTAGTATGCAACGTGTCCTGAAAACTTTATTGGATAAGCGATATTTAATCAAATTGGATGATGGCTATCGCTTGTATGATGTGTTTCTTTCTCATTATTTGAAGTACTTAAATTAAGCAGAGATCGCATTAGAAATTTACCTATATCACAAGCAAATTGAGATTTGATCTTTTTGTATTGTATTTTATTTGAAATTTGCCTTTTGAAATTTGAAATATACAATGAACTGGTTAAAACAAAACAAACTCTCCATCTGGACTTTTGCCATCACATCAATTATCCTTTCAATGGTTCAATGGAAGGTTGAAAAGCCCATGTTATTAATTGAACGATTCATCCCTTATTCCGGCTGGGGAATGATTTTGATATTGGCAATTTATTCAGCTTTTCTGATTTCAAAAATGAAAGACCCTGAAAAAACGGCTGTTTGGAGAAGAAGAAGTTGGACATTATTTTCAATTGTTTTCTTTACTCAATTAATATTGGGCACATCTGGTTTTGATAAATTCTTAATGAATCCTGAAAAACTGCATTTTCCAATTCCAGCCTTAATTGTTGGTGGTCCAATTTATCGTGGGCATATTTCTTTCATGCCTATTCTTTTCTTAAGCACAATTATTCTATCAGGACCAGCTTGGTGTAGTCAACTTTGTTATTTTGGAGCCATTGATAATATAGTTGCTGCCAAAGGTAAACCAAATCGAAAAAGTATCCCTTATAGAAACGTGCTCAAGCACACTTTTTTATTCTTTGTGGTAATTGTTGCTATTCTTTTCCGATTATTTAATGTTGAGCTAAACTTAATATCCGCAGCAGCTGCACTATTTGGAATTGCAGGTTTTATGATCATATTAATAGTTAGTACAGACCTGAATAAAATGTATCATTGCACAGTATACTGTCCGGTTGGAACACTCATTCGATATGCAAAATACATTAACCCTTTTAGAATGTATATTGATTCGAATTGTACTGAATGCATGGCTTGCACGAAGACATGCTATTATGATGCCTTGAGTATTAAAAATATACAAAACAGAATTCCTGATGTAACATGTACTTTATGTGGCGATTGCATAACAAGCTGCCATACCTCTTCCATCAAATACAAATTCCTGAATCTTAAACCAGAAACTGCAAGGAATCTTTGGTTGATAATTACCATAACTATTCATTCCGTTTTCTTGGGTTTAGCCAGATTATAGTCTTATAAATACGGCTAATGCTAATTCTTTTGAAACAAATAGGAAAACAAGTACCTGAATGCGTATAAATATGTATATTTGGATTAAAACAAAATCATGAAATCAAAAACACAAGAAAATTATTTACAAAAAACACTCTTTGATTTTAAAGCCAATGATTATAGTATATACACTTATTTGTTGGCAAAAAATATTGACTTTGAGCTGCATAAAGATTACTCCTTACAACGTTTAGCTGATAAATTTGGTTTTGATGCTTCAATGATTCTTGATAAACTATTAGTAGGAGGAGTTGTTGACTTTGAAGACGAAATTGAATTTGGAAATCTTCAGAATAGCTTACTAATTGAATACTTACTCAAAATACATCATTCATATTTAAAAGAAAGTATTCCCGAAATTACAAAGTCAGGGTCTGAATTACTTGAAGAGTTTAGAGCAATTTATCCTGATTTAGTAGAAACGATTAATTTCTTTAATTCTTTGTCAAATGAGGTTTTAGAGCATGTCAAGGAAGAAGAGCTAAACCTGTTTCCATTATTTCTTGAATCTGATCAACAGCTGCTTGAAAACAAAATGAAGAAACTTGAAATTGAACATGATGAAGCAGAAGGTGCATTAAAGCAACTCAATAGAAGATGTGATGGTTTTAATTGTTCATATGCAGATAAAAATATCAAGAAGTATTATCAAAAGTTGTCTGAGTTTAGTAATAAACTCTATGCACACATACATATAGAAAAAGACTTTCTTTTTCCACGTTTGATAACAATATAGAGATAATAAAAACTAGTCTAATTAATCATTCATATTTTTTTTGGCTATTATAAATTAATAAAATAATTTTGGAAATAAGGTATTTAAATACCGAAATGATTTCAAAAGGGATTTTGCATATATTTTAGGAGGCAAACTATAAGTAAAATCCCCAAAAAAGCTTAAATTGATAAGTGTAAAACTTTATTGTAAAGCCCTCCATCTTAGATAAAAGTCATTCTGAAAACTTCATTGGCAAATTATTTAGGATAATTTTTCATTTACATATATATGAAAATCTATACTCATCATGAATAATAAAACTAAATCGAGTTTTAAAGGAAATCGTCTATCGCTATTGATGGTTGTTTTCTTTATTTTCCCAATATTCATTCTTTCTGCGCAGCAAGGTGAGGAGTTGTATTTAACCAATTGTGCAGCATGTCATACAATTGGTAAAGGAAGACTAGTTGGTCCCGATTTATCTGGTATTTCTTCAAAGAGAAGCGAAAAATGGCAGATAAGTTTTATTAAATCTTCAAAAAAAATGATCGATAGTGGTGATCCTGATGCAGTAGCAATTGCAAAGGAGTATTTCAATATTTTGATGCCAGATTACAATGGATCAGATGCTGATATCAAAGCGATTATTAAATATATTGATAAAACGGGTGATCAGCCTATTCCAATTGTAGAAGATTTACTTATTGTTGTGAAAGTATGGCCTGGTAATATAGACACAGGACAACTTTATTTTGAAGGAAGTCTTGCTTTTAGAAACAAAGGGGCAAGTTGTTTAAGTTGTCATCATGTTAGTTTTCCTAATGCAAGGGAAGGTGGTCTGTTAGCAAAAGATTTGAGTTTGTCCTATAAAACAAGTGGTGGAGAAGCTGGCATTAATGCAATTATGACATCCCCGCCTTTTCCTTCTATGCAAATAACGTATCAAGACCAAAGTTTAACACTGCAAGAAATGGCTCATTTATCAGCTTATTTGAAAGCCAGTGCTGAACAAAAACAAATCACAAAGGCGGCAATTTTTTCCGATACATTTATTGTCGGATTGATCATACTTGCATTTCTAATGTTTTTCATCAGCCTTATTTGGGCAAAGAGAAAAAAAGAAAGCGTGAATAAAAGCATTTTTGATAGACAGGCTAGGTAATAGTATAAAGTATAAGTGCAATGACTTGGATAAAAGATTTAGTATCTCCAAAAACCCGTAAGTGGGAAGATTTTTACAGAAACAGATGGCAGCACGATAAAGTTGTTCGCAGTACACACGGAGCAAATTGTACTGGTGGTTGCAGCTGGCAGGTTTTTGTAAAGGATGGTATTGTTGTTTGGGAAACACAGGCTTTGGATTATCCTGAAATAGATCCCAATATACCGCCCTATGAGCCACGTGGCTGCCAAAGAGGAATTTCTGCTTCCTGGTATTTATATAGCCCGCTGCGAATAAAGTATCCCATGATCAGAGGTAAACTACTTGATTTATTTCATACTGAAAAAGAAAAGACAAGGGATGCACTGCAAGCATGGGAGAATATTCAGACAGATCCTGAAAAGAGGAAATTATATCAAACAGCTCGAGGCAAAGGTGGATTCAGAAGAGCCAGTTGGGATGAAGCACATGAAATTATTGCTGCTGCAAATATCTATACGGTAAAAAAATATGGTCCAGATAGATTAGTTGGCTTTTCCCCAATTCCTGCCATGTCGATGATTAGTTATGCTGCTGGTTCTCGCTTTCTTCAATTAATGGGTGGTGTAAACCTGAGTTTCTATGATTGGTATTGCGATTTGCCCAATGCTTTTCCAGAAATATGGGGAGAACAAACAGATGTTGCGGAAAGTGCCGATTGGTATAATTCCAAATTCATTGCAGTCATGGGATCAAATTTGGCAATGACTCGTACACCTGATGTTCACTTTTTTGCTGAAGCTCGACACAACGGAACAAAAACCGTGGTCTTTTCGCCTGATATGAGTATGGTTGCCAAGTATTCGGATGAATGGGTTCCAGTGCATGCTGGTATGGATGGTGCTTTTTGGATGGCAGTTACGCATGTCATTTTGAATGAATATCATTATAAAAATCCTGTTCCTTATTTCATTGATTATGTAAGAAAGTTTACGGATAGCCCATTTTTAGTAGAAATGATTGAAAAAGATGGTGTGTTTGAAGCTGGACAATTGCTACGTGCCAGTCGTGTAAAGGAATACAAAGACATCGAAAATGGAGATTGGAAATTCTTGAATATTGATGAAGATTCTGGTCAGTTGGTGTGTCCTGCAGGTAGTTCCGGGCATCGCTGGGATAGTAAAGATGGCAATTGGAATATTTTACCAATAGATGGGGAAAATGGGAAAGATTACAAACCTGCTTTAAGTTTTCTGGAAAAACACGATAAAGTTGAGCAGGTTGAGTTCATTGATTATGGAAAAGACAAGAAATCACTCAGAGGTGTACCTATAAGAATTCTGGAAACTGTTGAAGGAAAAATTTCAGTGGCAACGGTCTATGATCTTATCATGGGTCAATATGGTATTGACAGAGGTTTGGATGGAGAAAATGCAAAATCTTACCAGGATGAGAATGCTGCTTATACGCCAGCCTGGCAGGAAATGTTTACTGGAATCAGCGCAAACACAGTTATTAAGTTTGCTGAGGAATGGGCCATTACTGCAAAGACTACAGAAGGGAAATGCATGATCATTATTGGTGCTGGTATCAATCAATGGTATCATGGGAATTTAATATATCGAGCAGGTGCGATGACTTTAATGCTAACGGGTTGTGTTGGAAAAAACGGAGGTGGCATGAACCATTATGTTGGTCAGGAAAAACTGGCTCCAGTGGATTCATGGGGAACGATCATGTCAGCCAAGGATTGGTCAGGTTCTCCTCGTTTACAACAAGCTCCAATCTGGCATTATATGAATTCTGATCAATGGAGATATGATTCCAATCAGGCACATTATAATTATTCACCAAAAAATGAATTGTCATCACAACATACGGCCGATCTTATTGCAAAATCAGTTCGAAATGGCTGGATGCCTTTTTACCCTCAATACAACAAAAGCAATATTGATATTGTAAAAGATGCAGAAGCAAAAGGAGCAAAAACAGATAAGGAAATAGCTGATTATTTGATTGGAGAGTTAAAAGAAAAAACCATCGAATACTCAGTTTCTGATCCGGATAATGACATTAATTTCCCAAGAGTTTGGTATATCTGGCGAGGCAATGCATTGATGTCGAGTGCCAAGGGACATGAGTATTTTTTGAAGCATTATTTAGGAACTCATCACAATGATGTGGCAGAAGAATTAGGAAAAGATCATGTCAAGGAAATCAAATGGCATGAAGTTGCTCCTCAAGGAAAAATGGATTTGATAGTAGATCTGAATTTCCGCATGGATACTTCTGCTTTATATTCTGACATTGTTCTGCCAGCAGCTACCTGGTATGAGAAATCTGATTTGAATAGCACAGATATGCATTCTTTTATTCATCCACTGACTGCTGCCATCAAACCTGCCTGGGAATCAAAAAGCGATTGGGCCATATTCAGGGATATTGCTAAAGCAACTCAGGATTTAGCTAAAACCCATTATAATGAACCCATCCGAGAGATTGTAAATTCTCCTCTTTCACATGATTCAAAAGCGGAAATTGCTCAGCCTGATATTAAAGATTGGTATTTAGGAGAATGTGAAGCTATTCCTGGTGTGAGTATGCATGGATTGTCAATAGTAGAAAGAGATTATACAAAGATATATGACAAGTTCGTTAGCCTTGGTCCTAATGTAAGAAAAGGACTTAGTGCTCATGGAAATTCTTATAATTGTGAGGATTTTTATGAGGAAATGCTTGAAGATAAGAATCATCTTAAATTAGTTGATGGGAAAAATTATCCATCATTGGCAGACGATGAAGAAGCCATTAATGCCATTCTCAAATTGTCCTCCTTAACCAATGGCGAGCTTGCCCACCGAGCCTATCAGAATGCTGAGAAAAGAACAGGCGTTAAATTGACTGATATAAGCGAAGGGAGCAAGGATGTTCGAATTGATTTTATGGCTCTGCAAGGTCAACCAAAACGATATAATAATTCTCCGGTTTGGTCAGGATTAATGAAACATGGAAGAACCTATGCCGGATTTACCTATAATGTTGACAGAAGCATCCCATGGAGAACGCTTACTGGCCGACAACATTTTTACCTCGATCATGAGGGTTATATTAAGTTTGGAGAGCACCTCCCAACTTTCAAACCAGCTCCCGATCCAGAGATTTATGGAGATCTTAAGGTTTCAAAGCCTCTTGGTAAAACCAAAACATTGAATGTTTTGACTCCTCATGGAAAATGGCAAATTCATTCTACCTATAGCGACAATATCCGGATGCTAACGCTTTCAAGAGGAATGGTTCCTTGTTGGATCAGTGAGATAGATGCTGAAGAAATTGGCATTAAAGACAATGATTGGGTTGAAGTGTATAACGACAATGGTGTGTATTGTACACGAGCTGTAGTAAGTGTGAGAATTCCCAAAGGAATTTGTTTCATTTATCATGCACCTGAAAGAACCTATTCTGTTCCAAAATCAGAAGTTCGGAACAATAGAAGAGCTGGTGGACATAACAGTTTAACCCGAGTTCGTTTAAAACCAAATTTACTCGTGGGTGGATATGGTCAGTTCACTTATCATTTTAATTATTGGGGCCCCGTTGGTGTAAATCGTGATTCATTTGTCATGGTGAGGAAAATGGAAAAGGTTTCTTTTGTTTTATAATCAAAATAGAAAACTCAGATTATGGATATCAGATCACAAATAGCAATGGTTTTTCACCTTGATAAATGCATTGGTTGCCATACTTGTTCTATTGCCTGTAAAAATATCTGGACCGATCGAAAAGGTTCAGAGTACATGTGGTGGAATAATGTTGAAACAAAACCCGGTACAGGTTATCCGACTAAATGGGAAGACCAGGATATTTATAAAGGGGGATGGAAACTCAATGAATTAAGTGGAGAGCTTCAAACAAATTGGAAAAGTAAAGGATTAGGGAATATTTTCCATAATCCCAATATGCCTTCCATGGATGATTATTACGAACCATTTACCTATAAATACCAGGATTTATTTACGGCAGAAGATGCGAATGATCAACCAACAGCTATTCCGGTTTCTCAAATTACTGGAGAATTCATTAACATTAAAGGTGGACCGAACTGGGATGATGACTTAAGTGGATCTCTTGATTATGCACGTAAAGATGTAAATTTTAAAAATTTGAGTCCTGCTGAACAAGAGGCTATGTTTCAACTGGAAAGAATGACTTTCCATTACCTGCCCAGAATATGCAATCATTGCCTGAACCCTGCTTGTGTTGCAGCTTGTCCATCTGGTGCTATTTATAAACGTGGTGAAGATGGTGTTGTATTAGTCAATCAGGAAAAGTGTCGGGGATGGCGGATGTGTGTTTCTGCTTGTCCGTATAAAAAAACATATTACAACTGGAATTCAGGCAAATCAGAGAAATGTATTCTTTGTTTCCCCAGAATAGAATCTGGTCAGGCTCCTGCATGTATGCATACTTGTGTTGGGAGAATTCGTTATCTCGGAGTAATGCTATACGATGCCGATAAAATAAAAGCAGTTGCTTCATGTCCTGAAGAAGATTTAGTAGAAGCACAACGTGCTATTTATCTTGATCCATTTGATGAAGAAGTAATTAAGGCAGCAAAAAATAATGGTATTTCAATCAATACACTTGAATCTGCTCAAAAATCACCTGTTTGGAAATTTGTGAAGGAATGGGAAATTGCCTTGCCTTTACACCCTGAATTCAGAACAGTTCCCAATTTATTTTATGTGCCACCCTTATTGCCGGCTATGGCCACCATAAAAGAGGGTATGTATGAAAATCAAGCTGATTCATTCTGGGGCGGAATTGATAACATGCGAGTACCCTTGAAATATTTGGCCAGTATGTTTAGTGCTGGAAATACAGATACAATCAGGGGAGTGTTAGGGAAATTAATGGCTGTGCGACACCTGAGAAGAACTCAAACTGTAAATGATCAGGATGAGGCAATCACAACACTTGCACTTAAAGAATCAGGCTTGGACAAAGAAACGGCCAATGCGATTTATAGGCTTACCTCCCTGCCCAAATTTGATGAACGATTTGTGATTCCTGAAGCACATCGGGAAGAAGCCATTGAAATGTTGAATGATACAGAGGAATTCAAAGGGAAAACCGGATTTGGAGCAAATCAAAGTAATGAAAGAGGATTGTAAAATGGATAGGATACAACATTATAAGCAGATTGCAGATTTATTCAGATATCCCTCAGAAAGCTTATTAAGTCAAAGTGAAGAATTTGAAAAATTGATTCAGACAAACTACACAAATGAGATTTCAAAATGTCAATTGTTTCTGAATCATGTCCAGACTAAATCCCTAAGAGATTTACAGGAATATTATGTCAGCACATTTGATATTCAGGCATTATCACATTTAGACATAGGCTATATTCTTTTTGGTGAAGATCTGAAACGAGGAGATTTTCTGGTCAAACTTCAGCAAGAGCATATTAAAAACAAAACTGATTTAGGGTTTGAGTTAGCAGATCATTTACCCAATGTTTTGGTTTTATTGGCCAGCACAAATGATAGTGAATTTGCAGATGAATTTGTACAGTTCATTTTATTGCCAGCTCTTTTAAGTATGATCAAAGGTTTCAAATCAGAATCAAATGTGTATTTATTTCTGCTACAGATTTTAAAGGAAGTTTTGATCAAGGATTTTAATATTGAGGAAATCAAAATCGAAATCCCTGAAAACAAGGATTGTGTATTTGCAGGAAATGGATGTTCTGCGAATAATACAGATAACTATTAATGAAAAGAATATGAATAATTTCTGGTTTATCGGATTGCCATATGCTGCCATATTAATATTTATAATTGGCTCATTCTTACGCTATAAGGTGACACCATTTCAGGTATCTTCTTTGTCTACCCAGTTTTTGGAAGGAAAGAAACTTTTTTGGGGCAACCGACCATTTCACTGGGGCATAATTTTCTTGTTTTTTGGACACCTGATTGCATTTTTATTCCCCCGGACATTAATAGTATGGAATGGTATACCTGCAAGATTGTTGATTATTGAAGCCTCGGCATTTGCCTTTGCAATAGCAGCATTCACAGGATTAATGCTGCTTATTTTTAGAAGGTTAACTAATAGAAAGCTGCAGATGGTTACAACTAAAATGGATGTAGCTGTATATGTTGTATTGCTTGTTCAAATTGTTACAGGTATTTGGATTGCCCTGTTTCACCGATGGGGTTCCACTTGGTTTGCCTCCTCACTAACACCTTATGTGAAATCCATTTTTGTGTTGAAACCTGATATGAATATTATAGCAACAATGCCTTTGATGGTTAAAGTTCATGTTTCCAGCGCATTTGTTCTTCTTGGGATGATTCCATTTACCCGTTTTATGCATTTTTTGGTCTATCCGTTTGCATATATCTGGCGACCTTATCAATTGGTTATCTGGAATTGGGAAAGGAAGAAAATCCGCACTTCCAATAAACTGGCGACTAATCAAAAAATTTCTGAAGAAGTTTAATTACACATTGATATAATAAAAACAACACAATGACTCCCAAAGCACCATCATTAATCGATTTTAAAAATCCCAGTATACGCACCTTGCATTTTACTTGGCTTGCATTCTTCTTGACCTTCGTTGTTTGGTTTAACATGGCTGGTGTATTATCTGAAATGATAAAGCAATTTGATTGGTTAACAAAAGCCAATGTAAAAGCCTTATTGGTTACCAATGTGGCTCTAACTATTCCTGCCAGAATTATTGTGGGTGGACTAATCGATAAATATGGCCCGAGACGAATATTTGCCGGCCTCATGGTTATTATGGTGATTCCAGGGTTAACTTTTGCTTTTGGAGATAATTTAACTCAACTGGTAGTAAGTCGTTTAGCATTAGGTGCTATTGGAGCTGGCTTTGTTATTGGAATAAAAATGACTGCCAACTGGTTTACACCAAAATACATTGGACGAGCAGAAGGATTTTATGCCGGCTGGGGAAATTTTGGATCAGCTGCTGCAGCTGCCTTGGTACCTTTTGTTGCTGTTAATCTTTTAGGTGGTGATTGGAGATGGTCATTGGCTATTACAAGTATTGTTGCTGCCATATATGGTGTCATTTATTTTATGATTGTTAATGATTATCCTGAAGGACAGGAACCGTCTGCAGATAAGAAAAAAGGCGGGCCAATGCCTGTGTCATCATATCTCGACTTGGGACAATATCTATTATGGGAGCTACCCTTGTATGGAGCTCTTGGTCTTGTAGCCTTTGTATTGCATAAGCAAATGATACACGGGGAGCATATGATTTCGATGAATATTGTCATTGGAATTTGGATAGCTTTATTCATCGTTTATTTAGCCGATGTGATGCGCATTTTAAAAACTAATCTTCCCCGATTAAAAGCAGGTGTGCCTGATGCTGAGAAGTTTCCTTTTGGAAGTGTTGGGGCTTTGAATTCTACCTATTTTGCAAATTTTGGAGCCGAATTGGCCATCGTATCCATGTTACCCATGTTTTTTTATGAAGTTTTTAGTGGACTTTTATACGCTGATGGTTCTCAAGTTATGACCTTAACATTGGCAGGTGCTGTGGCAGGTTCTTTTGCATTTATGAACCTGGTGGCTAGGCCTTTGGGCGGATTATTATCAGATAAAATGGGAAGCCGAAAAAAAACCATGTTGTTGTATATGAGTGGAATTACCATTGGCTTTTTCCTAATGGCCATGATTTCAAAATATGGGCCAATGGGAGCTGATGGAGAAGTAAGCCTTTTACCTCAATTCAATAGCATGGGCTGGTTAATTGTTTCAGTAGTCATTACCATGTTTGCTTCCTTCTTTGTTCAGGGTGCTGAAGGAGCCACATTTGCCATGATACCCTCCATCAAAAAAGAAATGACAGGCCGAATAGCCGGAATGGCTGGAGCATTTGGTAATGTGGGCGCAGTTACCTACTTATTCTTATACACTTTCATGGACGATAAAACCTTTTTATATATGCTTTCTGGAGGAGCCTTCATCAGCTTGGTTTATTGCTTTTTTATGTTGAAAGAACCAAAAGATGCATTTGCTGATAGTTTTTAAGAATACCATTTCATTGTAAAAAAATAATTATTGACCTATGAAAGTTAACATCTCAGACTGGAATGTTGAAGACTCAGGTTTTTGGGCATCAACGGGTAAGAAAATCGCCAATCGTAATTTAATCATTTCAATACCAGCATTGCTTCTGGCATTTTCTGTTTGGATTATGTGGGGAGTTATCATCAAGTACATGAAAGATTTCGGTTATAATTTTGGAATGACAGATGGTTTAATCCCGGGTTCTGATGCATTTAATGAAGCACTTAATAAAGTCAATGGCCTTTATTACACTTTACCTGCCATAGCAGGATTGGCCGGTGCTACCTTGCGATTACCAAACTCATTTCTGATTTCATTAGCCGGAGGAAGAAATGTGATTTTTACTTCAACATTATTGTTGATCATTCCTGCTGTAGGAACCTCAATGGCATTAGCAGATCTGAATACTACCTATCTGATGTTTGCTGTAATGGCTTTACTTTCTGGCTTTGGTGGTGGAAATTTTGCATCTTCCATGAGTAATATCAGTTTTTTCTTTCCCAAGAAAAATCAAGGTTATGCGCTGGGTATGAATGCCGGAATTGGAAATCTGGGTGTTGCCGTTATGCAAAAGACAATACCGTTTGTAGTTGGTTTTGCACTATTTGGAGCAATTGGCACATCTGTTGGATCAGGAGACGCTCCTCTGGCAGGTTTACAAAATGCAGGATGGGTATGGGTTCCTCTTCTTTCGCTTGCTGCCATTGCTGCATTTTTTGGAATGAACAATGTGATTACGGGTACACCTAAATTGCCTAATACTTTTCAGGGAGTAACAAAAACACTCTTTATGGTATTTCTGGGTTTAGTTTCAGCCAGTGTTGGCGCCTATCTTTTGGTGGGTTTGAAAGTAAACATGTGGATAGTGCTTCCGATCGTAATCATTCTATCGGTTTTACTCATGAAATATGCTACTCCGGGTGAGATAAAACTAAATCTGAAGAAACAGTTTTCCATATTATCCGATAAGCATAACTGGATCATGACCATTATCTATACCATGACTTTTGGTTCATTCATTGGTTTTTCTGCAGCTTTTCCCAAATTATGTCAGGATATCTTTGTTTACACAAATCCTGCTGATCCAAGCTTTATTAATCCGAATGCACCAAATTTTATGCTTTGGGTATTTTTAGGACCCGCTTTAGGAGCGTTAATACGTCCTGTGGGAGGAATTCTTTCGGATAAAATCAATAGTGGTTCAAGGGTAACAGCATTTAGTACAGTATTTCAGATTATAGCAACATTGGCTGTCGCCTTTTTTGTTATTAAAGCCAGAGAGGCAAATTCACCTGAGCAATATTGGTGGCCATTCTTTATTTCCTTTATGGTGCTTTTCCTCACCACAGGAATTGGAAATGGTTCCACTTTCAGAAGTATTCCTTATATCTTTCAAAAAGAACAAGCCGGACCTGTACTCGGTTGGACATCCGCCATTGCTGCCTATGGAGCATTTGTGATACCAAAAGTATTTGGTCAGCAAATCAGTTTGGGAACTCCTGAAAAAGCTTTGTTTGGTTTCGCCATCTATTATGTTGCTTGCCTTGTGCTTAACTGGTATTTCTACGATAGAAAAAAATCAGGGATTCAGTGCTAAAAAGAATTCTTAATTCTCACAATTTGAGATGAAGTCCTCGTGCTTAGTATTTTACTTTTCAGCAAAATAGATGCATTGTACTTTTCATATATTTACTCTTGTTAATTTAATAACAATTGCATAAGTTTGTATTTAAGACAACAAGTGCTTGAATACTTTAAATAGGATTGGATGAAAAAATTGATTGGTTTTATAACACCACCAGCACAATGGAAAACTGTTGCGATACTTGTTTTAGCAGGTGGAATTGGTATGCTTATCTATTTGTTTTATGCTTCCAATGCTGTTTCCTATTTGTCCGATGATCCAAAAACCTGTGTTAACTGCCATGTAATGAATCCTCAATATGCAACTTGGAATCATAGCTCTCATCGTGAAGTAACCAATTGTAACGAATGTCATGTTCCACATAATAACATCTTCAATAAGTATTTTTTTAAAGCTAAAGATGGAATGCGACACGCCACTATGTTTACACTCCGTAGAGAGCCTCAGGTTATTTTCATTAAAGATGAAGGATTAAAAGTGGTTCAGGAGAATTGTAAAAGATGTCATGAGAATTTGAATGAGAAAGTTGGTTTACTCAGTTTGACAGGAGAGAATTACCTGCACAGCGATGGAAAAGTGTGTTGGAGTTGTCATCGGGAAGTTCCGCATGGTCGGGTCAATTCTTTATCAAGCACACCCAATGCACAGGTTTCTAAAGCAAGTAGCATAGTTGCAGAATGGATAAATTAAATTGAAAAGTATAAATTATTAATCATGGAAAATAAGGGAAATTCAAAAGGAAGAAAACCATGGATCAATTGGTTATTATTCTTTGTAACAATGATTATTGTTTTTTTATTAGGACTGTTGGCTTCTTCAATTAATGAAAGGAAAACAGAAGCTCAGTTTGTAGACCTTCCTCGAATTGAGATTAGCGACAATGAGCCTAGAAATGAAATCTGGGGCGAGAATTATCCGAAAGAGTTTCAATCTTATTATGAAACTGAAGATACCTCATTTCGGAGTTTGTATAATGGAGGAAAAGAAATTGATATGCTAGAAGTTGATCCACGTTTAGTTGTATTGTGGGCTGGATATGGATTTGCTAAAGATTATAAGCAGGGAAGAGGTCATTTTTATGCGATTACTGATATTAATAATTCTTTAAGAACAGGAGGGCCAACAGGGCCAGATGATGGACCAATGCCATCAACTTGTTGGACATGCAAAAGTCCGGATGTTCCTCGTTTGATGAATGAAATTGGCGTGAAAGAGTTTTATCAAGGCAAGTGGGCTGGCAAAGGTCATGAAATAACAAATTCAATTGGTTGTGACGACTGTCACGATCCTGAAACAATGAACTTGCGCATAAGTCGTCCGGCATTGGTTGAAGCATATACCGCTATGGGTAAGGATATCAGCAAAGCAACACACAATGAAATGAGATCGCTGGTTTGTGCCCAATGTCATGTTGAATATTATTTTGACAAAAGTGATGGGGAAACACCTTATCTCACTTTTCCATGGAAGAATGGAATGACCGTAGAAGGTGCCGAAGAATATTATGATAATATTGAATTCTCAGATTGGAAACATGCTTTAAGTAGAACGCCCATGTTAAAGGCACAACATCCGGGATATGAAATGTTTAAAAAAGGAATTCATGCAGAACGTGGAGTAAGTTGTGCTGATTGTCACATGCCTTATGTCAGCGAAGGTGGACAAAAATTTACTTCTCATAAAATACAAAGTCCTTTAAACCATATTGATCAGGCTTGTCAGGTATGCCATCGTGAAAAGGAAGAAACGCTTATTCAGAATGTATATGATCGCCAAAGAAGTATTATCGAGATTCGGGATAAAGCAGAGGAATTATTAGTGCGGGCACATGTTGAAGCGAAAGCTGCCTGGGATGCAGGTGCTAATGATGAAGAGATGGCTCCTGTTTTAATGCTTATTCGTCATGCACAATGGCGATGGGATTATGCAGCTGCAAGTCATGGAGGTTCTTTCCATGCTCCTCTTGAAACAGCAAGGATAATTGGAACATCTATTGATAAATCACAAGAATCAAGAGTATTGTTAGCACGAATTCTTTCTAAATATGGAGTTGGTGAAATCCCTTATCCAGCCATTGAAACCAAGGCCGATGCACAAGCTTTTATAGGCTTGGATATGAAAAAGTTAAAGGCAGAGAAAGAAGTCTTTAAGAAAAATATACTTCCTGTTTGGAAAGCTGAAGCAGAAAAACGAGAAAAAACCTATAGTCCACAGATCGGATCACTATAAAAATTTAAGATAGCTTGAAATAAATCAAAACTATATTTCGGCTTTCTGATTGATAAAATAGGAATCTCAATGTTATTGAGATTCCTATTTTTATTTGTTGATTTCTTGATCAGTATTCACGTCAATTTTGCTGCAAATTTCTTCTACGGCAATGATAGCCTGTTCATTTCCTTTAAGAGCTGCATCCCTGAAATCTTTGCAAGCACCTGTGCCGTCATTATTATATAATTTCATTCGACCTCTTGCATAGAGAGCAATCATGTCTTCTGGTTTTAAAATTGTGTACTTTTCTAAATCGGCTAATGCTTTTTTATAGGCTTGTTGTTTCTCCCATATTTTAGATCGGTGTAAATAGGCTTCAGCGTATTTTGGATCAATAAGGACGGCCATCTCATAATCTTTTAAAGCCTCAGCTTCCATGCTTAGCGATTGATAGGCTAATCCTCTGTTAACATGACCCCGGGCAATACCAGGAGTAAGTTGTAAACCTGTTGTATAGGCGGCAACTGATCGTTGAAAATCTTGCTTATGCAAATAAATATAACCTTTGGTAAAATAAGCAGGAGCGTAAGCGGGATCGAAGTTTACAGCCATTTCAAGATCTTTCAATGCGTTATCCCATTCGAGAAGATACATTTTGCTATATCCTAAATAATAATATATATCTGCATCACGTTGACCAATTTCATTAGCAATTTGTAGATTAACCACTGCATTTGGGAAATCGTGGAGGATGACATAACAGAATCCCATCCAGTAATAAACTTGTTTTTCCTTATAACCCAGATCAATGGCTTTTTCAAAATCCTTTACTGCATACCAGAAATTTTCCATTTTTAGCTGAACATAGCCTCTTGAATAATAGTAGTTCCCCTGGTCTTTGGCCAGCGTGACAGCCATATTATATGATCTTAAAGCATTGTAATAATCAAGAAAATCAGTATAAACCACTCCTTTCAAAGCATATGCTTTTGCATTAGTTGGATCCAGTTTAATGACCCTGTTAAAATCTTCAATAGCCTGAACGGGCATATTCAATGCATAATAACATTGCCCTCTCATATAATAAGCCATAGAATAATTGGAATCAATTTTTAAAACTTCGTTAAATGCTTGCATTGACTTTTCTTTATCCGATAAAAAGTCGATCGTACCAGTAGCCATTAAATTTTTTATGCGATCTTTTGAAGTTTGAGGCTGAGCATTTGCCTGAAGAACTATTAAGAAAAGTAGGATAGTAATAAATTGCTTGTTCATGCTGATTGATTATTTGATTTTCTGGTCAAAGATAATTCCTTTCAATGCCAAATTTATTCCAAAATAGAATTATGAACTAATGACGTAATTCTGTAAGATGAGGTTGTATTAATAAGATGCCTTATTTAGCATTATCTATTTTTGATTTGTTATTTTTGGAGACTATTACACATTTAACTTTGTTTAATTCAAGCGTGGAATAATTATTTTAGGATACGCCAAAACATTTTTTTTACATGAAACAAATTGCAAGTATAATTGGATTATTGGTTCTGTTTGTATCAATACAAGCAAATGCCCAAAATAAATCAAAGACTAAAAAAGTGACTACTTACACAGGTATAGATATCGAAAATCGATTGGCAAAGTATGTAGAAGTTCAGCTTACTACTGATATGAATATGCTAACCGACAAAGAAAAACAAATGCTACCTATTTTATTTGAAGTAGCAAAAATTATTGAAGAAATGTATTGGGTTGAAGCTTATGGTGATAAAAATGAGCTTATGTCGAAAACCAAAGACAAGGGAACAAAGAAATTTATTGAGATTAATTATGGCCCATGGGATCGTCTGGATGGTAACAACAGCTTTATCAAAGAAATTGGAGACAAACCATTGGGTTCTAATTTTTATCCTGCTGATATGACATCTGCAGAATTTGATGCACTGGATAATGAAGCTAAAAATAGCTTGTACACATTAATTCTCAGAAATGAGGCCAATGAATTAGTTGTGATTCCTTATCACGAATTTTTTAAAGATCAAAACCTTAAAGCACACGACCTTTTGCTTGAAGCAGCCGCTTTGGCAGAAGATGAAGGATTAAAAAATTATTTGACGTTGCGTGCAGAAGCACTTATAACCGATCAATATCAACCCAGTGATTTAGCTTGGTTGGATATGAAAACTAATACCATTGATTTTGTTGTAGGGCCGATTGAGAATTATGAAGATTCACGTTATGGATATAAAGCAGCTCATGAGGCATTTATCTTAATTAAGGACAAAGTTTGGAGTGCTAAATTGGCAAAATATGCAGCTTTTCTTCCTGAATTACAGCAGTCATTGCCAGTTAATGCGGATTATAAGAAAGAAAAACCGGGTACAGATTCTGAATTGAATGCTTACGATGTTGTATTTTATGCTGGTGATTGCAATGCAGGAAGTAAAACAATAGCCATCAATCTTCCGAATGATGAAGAAGTACATATCCTGAAGGGAACCAGAAAGCTGCAATTGAAAAATGCCATGCGTGCTAAATTCGACAAAATATTACTTCCTATAACAGATGTATTGATTGATCCATCACAAAGAGAAAATGTGAAATTTGATGCTTTCTTTTCAAATACCATGTTTCATGAAGTAGCACATGGATTGGGCATTAAATATTTGGTTAATAATTCCAAAATATCTGTCAGGGATGCTCTGAAAGAACAGTATTCAGCTATTGAAGAAGGGAAAGCTGATATTTTAGGACTCTATATGGTCACTTATTTGTCTGAAAAGGGAGAACTAAGCGACATGGATCTTTTGGACTATTATGTGACTTTTAGTGCTAGTATTTTCCGTTCTGTTCGTTTTGGTGTGGCTAGCTCGCATGGGAAGGCCAACATGATGCGTTTCAATTATATCATTGAAAATGGAGGTTTAATTCGCAATGAAAAGACAGGAACCTATTTTGTCGATTTTGAGAGAATGAAAGTATTGGTATCTGAACTGGCTGTAAAGATTTTGACCATTCAGGGAAATGGTGATTATGATGCAGCAAGAAGCTGGGTTGAAGAAGGAGCCAAAGTGGGTGAACAGTTACAAAAAGATTTGGATCGTTTGGTAAAGCTTTCGATTCCTACTGATATTGTCTATAAACAAGGTCCTGAAATGTTGGGATTGTAATTTTAATAGCACAAAAAAACATAGGGAGACTGGAGATATTCTGGTTTCCCTTTTTTTTAATCAGCAATCAGTTAATTAAGAACGAAATGTGCTGGTTCGGAATTTTTTCTGATAATCCCCAGTTTTTTAAGTTCAAATAAATGCTGTTGGATAATTGCATAAGGGTAGTTTAATTCCTCAATAATATCACCAAAAAAACAGCCTTCGTTTTGATAAAGCAGCTCAATAATCGCCTTTTTTACCGGATCCTTAAGGATTTCGTCAGTAAAATCATCAACTGAATTCTTCTTTTTTTCTGATTTTGTGTTTTCTGTGTTCATATGTTAAATTAATCTCAAAATAAGACATATCTAAATTCATGCTTTTTAAGGATATAATGTTAAATTATTGTTAACATTTTAACGTTTTTTGTGCATAGTTGTAAATCATAATTGCTCTAATGAGATGATAGTAAATAAATAATGCAAAAAAAAGATTTTGGAGACTCACATAGCTATATATAAGTTATTTCTATTTTACTGATTCCATTCTCAATAAGCTATTGTTTATTGTATCTTTGTACTCGTTTTCAACTTTTAATTAAAATGGTTATGAAGAAGATATTGTTCACGGCATTTATGTCGATTGGAATGCTGTATACAGTTTTTGCTCAAGGAGTATATAATGGAGATTTTGAAGCATGGGAAAATAAAGTGTTTTTTGAAGATCCAATTGGATATACATCAGCAAATGCGCAATTGTTTATGATGGGTGCAACACCAAACTTAACAAAATCTACAGATGCAGTTGAAGGGACCTATTCAGTAAGAATGGAAACGACTGTTTTTGATGGAGATACTGTATTTGGATATGCAGTTTTCGGTCAGCCAAATGATAATTTTTTCTTTGGCGGATTTCCTTTCACGGATATGCCGGATTCTATAAAAGGAAGCTTTAAGTACAATACTGCCAATGGTGATTCTGCAGTTATTCTTGTTTTATTTAAGAAAAATGGATTTCCTATTGGAATGCAGTTTATTCCATTTGCTGGAGTTCAAAACACATGGTCGGAAATGGCATTTAAAATAAACCCATTAGGTATAGCTCCTGATTCTGCTATTATTGGATTTGCTTCATCACTTCCTGAAGCAGATCAGGTAAATCCTGGTAATTGGTTAATGGTTGATGATATTAGTTTCACAAATGCGACTACTTCAATTCCAAATAATGGTTTTGAAAACTGGAAAACCGTTCAATCCGAAGAGCCCTTGGGATGGAATACTTTTAATCTGTATTTTCTATTAGAAGGGCAACTTCCAAGTGTAACACGATCCACAGATGCCTATATGGGCAATTCAGCTATATCTGTAAAAACCAAGGCATTAAGTCTTTTTGGAGGCGAGTTGGATACTTTCGGAATTGCAACCACCGGGATGATTGGTGATTTTGGGTTTTCAGGTGGATTTGCCATGAGTAAAAAACCAGATTCTTTAAGCTTTTATTACAAGTATAACAATTCAAATAATCCAAGTGATTTGGCTATCGTATATGCATCATTTTCAAAATTTGATGCTGGTTTGCAACAAAGTATAACAGTTGACTCCTCTATGACCTTTTTGCCGGGTGCTTTTAATTGGACACGAAAAACATTTGTTTTTAATAGCACAAGTGCAATTCCTGATACCAGTAATATTTTATTAATGTCGAGTAATTTATTTTTTGGATCGACTATGGGCTATAATAATGAATTGATTGTTGACGAAATGATTTATTATTATGGGGCAGTTGGTATTCCGGTAATTGCCGATGATTTCCAAACAAGTTATCTCTACCCAAGTCCTGCAACCTCCCAAATTAATATGGATTTCAATTTGTTTGCAGATCAGCCAAACGGATTATTTGTTACTATTCATGACTTGAATGGGAAGATCGTCTATCAAAAACAGACAAGTACGAAACAAATTGGGAAACAAACTATTTCAACAGATATTGACTTTTTAGCAGCAGGCACCTATATTTTTTCAATAAGTGATGGTGGTGAAAATGCTTTTACAGCCAAGTTTATTAAAGAGTAAAAGTTTTAAAAATTACAGGAATAGGCTCAGGTTTGACTTGAGCCTATTTTTTGATATAATTTGGGAAATGATGAGATATGCATCCTTCATATCCTAAATGGAAATAAATAAAAAATAGCATGAAGATTAGTCTCAAACGTGAGGAGTTACTTGATTTACAGGTTTCACTGAAAAAGGAATATCTGATCACAAATGGTCGGGGAGGATTTTGTTCAAGTACCGTTCTTGATTGTCATACACGTAAATATCATGGTTTATTAAATCTACCTGTTATTGAAACGGGTAAAGTATTTAATTTTCTTTCGAAAATTGAACTGACAGCAAGTGTAAATGATATGGAATTTCATTTGTCAACCAATAAATTCCCCGGTGTTTACAATCCAACCGGACATAAATATGTTGATTCGTTTGACTATGATTTTTATCCCATTACAACCTATACACTGGGAGAGGCTGTTATTATAAAATCAATATTAATGCCTGAGGGTGAAGATACTGTTTTGGTAAAATATCAGCTGATATCAGGCGATCAGGAAATTCATTTCAAGGCTAATCCTCTTATTGCTTCACGCAACATACATAGTTTATCTAAGCAGAATATGGATATTATGCCACGAACCTATTTTGAAGAAAATGGATTCAAAATTGAACCATATAAAGGATTACCGGCATTATTTATTCAAACATCCATTCCTTCTGTGTTTTACCCATCACCAAAATGGTGGTTGAATTTTGAATATTTAAAAGAAAGAAATAGGGGATATGATTATCAGGAAGATTTATTTGTTCCCGGAGTTTTTGAATTTAAATTGAAAAAAGGGGAAGAAGTGATTTTCAGAGCATCTTTGAGTTCCGCTAATTCCGAAATAGGTAAAGAATGGGACAAAGAGTATAAAAGAGCTCTTCGTGAAAGTCAAAAGTTTAAAACAGATGCTGAACCACTAAAAACGTTGAAAACACATGCCGGTCAGTTCTTAATTGAGCAGAACAAGCGAAAAGGTATAGTTGCAGGATACCATTGGTTTGGAGAATGGGGACGCGATAGTTTAATCTCATTAGCAGGAATTACGCTTTGTCGAAATGATTTTAAATCGGCTCTAAATATTTTGGAAAGTTTCACAGCTTATGAAAAAGATGGTTTATTACCAAATATAATTGACCAATCAGGAGCTCATTCTTATAATGCAGTAGACACTCCTTGGCTCTTTTTTAGAGCAGCACAACAATATCTGGAATACACAGGAGAAAAAGAAAAGATTGTTAAAAAACTGCTACCATTGATGATAAATATAGTTTCAGCAGTTTTAGAAAATAGGAATCCTCTGATGCATATGGGAGGTGATGGCTTCATTTATGTTGGATCGGAGACTGAAAATTATACATGGATGGATGCCATGGTAAATGGAAAACCAATCACTCCAAGATCAGGGGCAGCAATTGAAATAAATGCACTTTGGTATAATGCCCTTCAGTTTTTAGTAAATGATTTTAATGAGCATTTGGATAATTCATTCAAGCAACAAATTTTTGAAAAGTTGAAGTTGTATGAACAGCATTTTGAGTCATCTTTTTGGAATGAAAATGATGGATGCTTTTGTGATCTAAAAAATGATGGCAGCTTAGAGGCAAGCTTCATCCGTCCTAATCAACTTTTTGCCTTAGCATTGCCATATACATGCGTTAGTGCTGACAAAGCCAAGCAAAGCCTGGAAACTATTAAGCAGCATTTAGTTACTCCTTATGGTTTAAGAACATTATCACCACGTAACACCAATTACAGAGGTGAATATAAGGGCAGTCCAGAAACAAGAGATGAATCATATCATCAGGGAATGGTTTGGCCATGGTTGATTGGTATTTATACAGATGCCTTGCTGAAACAGTCAAAATCAAAAGCTTCTGTTAAAAAAGAAGTAATCAAGAATTTTAAAGATTTATGGGAAGTTCATTTGGAGCAATATGGACTTAACCATATTTCAGAATTATTCAGGCCTAATCCACCTTATGTAGCCAAAGCTTGTATTGCTCAAGCATGGAGCGAAGCTGAATTAATCAGGGTTTTAAGTCTGTTGAAAATTTAATTGAAACAATAAGTATTTATGAAGGTTTTAATGTTCGGTTGGGAATTCCCTCCAATTATTAGTGGAGGCTTGGGAACCGCCAGTTATGGAATTACCCGTGGTTTGCACAATTCAGGAGTGGAGCTGGCTTTTGTAATGCCAACAAAAAGAGGGCAAAAAATTGATGTGCCTTTCAAAATTATTGCTGCTGATGAAGTTCATCTAATAAAGCGATATGAAAGCGTTATCAGTGAAATGAAAAATATTGATGTTTCTGTATTTGAAAAGAAATTTACAATTGCTCCCTATTTTACAAAAGAAGAATATACTGAATACCTACATCAATTTAGAATTGAGAACAAGCAAAAAAGGTTGGAGCTTGAGCAGGAGGGATTACTTCATTTCACAGGAAATTATGGTAAGGAGTTGATGAGTGAAGTTCATAGATATGGTATTATTGGTGAAATCCTTGGTTATGGTGAAGATTGTGATATCATTCATGCACATGATTGGTTAACATTTATTGCCGGAGTAGCAGCCAAACATGCAAGTGGTAAACCTTTGGTCATACATGTTCATGCTACCGAAATTGATAGAAGCGGAGAGCATGTTAATAAGGAGGTATTCGAAATAGAGAAATATGGAATGGAGCATGCTGATAAGATAATTGCAGTAAGTCATTTCACGAAGAATATCATCGTTAGCAAATATGGAATTGATGCAGATAAAATAGAAGTCGTCCATAATGCTGTTGAAAAGAAACATCGGTTGGAACGCTTGGGAATCGAGAAAAATGTAAAAGAGAAGATTGTACTTTTTTTAGGTCGTGTAACCATGCAAAAAGGTCCTGATTATTTTGTTGAAGCAGCTTATAAAGTACTTCAGAAATATAAAAATGTGCGTTTTGTGATGGCTGGTAGTGGTGATCTTTTAACTCGTATGATATTGCGTGTAGCCAGTTTAAGAATGCTTGATAAATTCCATTTTACAGGTTTCTTAAAAGGAATAGAGGTTGAAAAAATGTATGCAACCAGCGATGTATATGTGATGCCATCTGTTTCTGAGCCATTTGGAATTTCTCCTTTTGAAGCCCTATTGTATGATGTTCCGGCCATTATCTCCAAGCAATCTGGTGTGGCAGAAGTTTTAGATAATGCCATAAAAGTCGATTTTTGGGATATCGATCGTTTAGCTGAAATGATGTTAATGCTTCTCGAAGATGATGAATTGGCAAAAGAAGTAGCCGAAAAAAGCAAGGGCGATATGGAATTTATCCATTGGGATTTTGCCGGAGAAAAAATTAAAATCGTATACAAAACCATCTTGAATAATTAATAATGGTATCAATTGTATTTTATTTCCAGGTTCACCAACCATTTCGATTAAAAAAGGATTATTCTTTTTTTGATATTGGTAAGAACCATTTTTATGAAGATGAAGAAGCAAATCGAAGCATATTAAATAAGGTTGCTGAAAAATGTTATATTCCTACAAACAAATTATTGTTGGATTTAATAAAGCGTTATCCGGGCCAATTTAAAGTTTCCTTTTCTATTTCAGGAGTTGCGCTCGAGCAGTTCGAAATGTATAATCCGTATGTGCTTGAACTTTTTCAAGAGCTTGCTGCAACAGGTCAGGTAGAGTTTATAAACGAAACCTATTTTCATTCGTTGTCGTTTTTGTTTTCTAAAAAAGAATTCAAAGAGCAGGTACAGATGCACAAAGAGAAAATACAGAAACTTTTTGGGCAAACACCCTCAACATTTCGAAATACTGAATTAATTTATCACAACGACTTAGCCCTTGAATTGGAAAAGATGGGCTATAAAACGGTGATTACTGAAGGGGCTAATCAAATATTGGGCTGGAGAAGTCCAAATTTTCTATACCAACCCACAGGAACCCATAAATTGAATTTATTGCTGAAAAACTTCAAACTTTCAGACGATATTGCTTTTCGTTTTTCAAATCAGGCTTGGGAAGATTATCCCTTAACTGCCGAAAAATTTGCTTCATGGGTCCATTCCACTTCAGGAAATGGAGAGTTAATTAATCTATTTATGGATTATGAAACTTTTGGAGAGCATCAATGGGCTGATACTGGAATTTTTGAATTTATGAAGGCAATGCCGGAAGCAATTTACAAAAAACCCGATTTTCAATTTATTACACCAGCTGAAGTCAGTAATTTTTATACGCCATTGTCACAAATTGATGTGCCTTATTATATTTCATGGGCAGACCTTGAAAGAGATTTAACAGCATGGTTGGGCAATCCTTTGCAGGATTCTGCTATTGAAAAAATATACGAAATAGAGCAAGCAGTAAAAGCTTCTAAAGACAATAACCTCATTCACACTTGGCGAAAACTATTGACATCCGATCATTTTTATTATATGTGTACAAAATGGTTTTCTGATGGTGATGTACATAAATATTTTAATCCCTACGAAAGTCCGTATGATGCCTATGTTATTTATGCAAACGTATTAAATGACCTGATTGAAATATTGAAGCAAAAGAATTTACTAAAATAATCACTGAAGAAACTTTGGATTTTTCTGTGTATTGATTTTAGCCAACTACCCAAATAACAAGATTAATAAATATCGAACGTGCAAAAAATGAATCATAAATTACTTTTTGAAGTATCCTGGGAGGTATGTAATAAAGTAGGTGGAATATATACTGTTATTACATCAAAATTGGAGCAAGCAACCGCTGCATTTGGTAAAAACTATTTTCTAATAGGACCTCTCCTGGACTCAAATCCTGGCTTTGTTGAATCGAACTCAGCAAGTATGTTGACCATCAAACACAAATTGGATCACCTTGGAATACTTGCAAAAGTGGGATATTGGGATTTACCCGAAAAACCAGCTGTTATTTTAGTTCCTCCATCTATAGTCGATAAAGATAAAATCCTTTTTGAATTATGGGAAGAATATGGTGTTGACTCAATGACCGGAGGATGGGACTATATTGAACCAGTTTCCTTTGCCAATCATGCAGGAAGAGTAATTGAGGCAATTAGCGATATTTATGATGATCTGGAAACAATTGCTCATTTCCATGAGTGGATGACAGGCTCTGGTTTGCTCTATCTGAGAAAGTATGCGCCACATATCAGTACTGTGTTTACAACCCATGCTACTATTCTAGGGCGTTCCATTGCAGGTAATGGAATTGATTTGTATCGTGTTATTGAAAATATTAATCCAGATAGTGAAGCAGCACGATTTAATATTCTGGCAAAATATTCGATGGAGAAGATTTGTGCACACGAGGCAGATAGCTTTACAACTGTGAGTGATATTACAGCCATGGAAGCAAAACATTTACTGAATGTGCCTGTCGATCAGGTTTTGCCAAATGGATTTGATATGAGCAAAGTGCCCGATTATCAGAAAAATCCAGAGCACTTCAAGAAAAACAGAAAAAGACTATTGGAAATAGCCTCTAAATTTCTTCAAAAGGATATTGATGAAGAAAATGCATTCATTCTGTCAACATCTGGTCGATATGAGTATCGAAACAAAGGATTGGATGTATTGTTAGATGCAATTGCAAGAATAAAAAAGGAAGATCGTTTAGCCAAAAATAAGGAGTTAATTGTATTTATGTTTGTTTTGGCCGGATCTAATGAGGCGAACAATCAAAGCCAAAATCTATCCGGAGTCCGTCATGCTAAAATCGCAACCCATCCTTTATGGAATCAGAACGATGATCCTATTGTGAAGGCTGCTAATCAGCACAATTTATTGAATGGTGAGAACGACAAAATTAATTTAATCTTTATTCCAATTTATTTAGATGGACGAGATCGCCTAATTGACATGGAATATTACGATGCATTATCGGGTTGTGATTTAGCTGTTTTTGCATCCTATTATGAGCCATGGGGATATACCCCTCTTGAAAGTGTGGCATTTAGTATTCCAACAATAACCACTGACTTAGCCGGATTTGGATTATGGGTTAATGCGCAGAAAAAAACGGTTCCGGGAGTTCATGTAATCAAGCGCTATAATCAATCACACGATGTTGTGGTTAACGAGCTATCCGAATCCATTATGGAATTTATAAATCGGAGCAATAAGCAAGCTGATGAGCTAAGGCCGGGTTTGCGTGAGCTGGCTTTACAAGCTGAATGGGCGAATTTTTATCCTCACTACTTAACAGCCTATACAAATGCAGAAAAAGTTTCAAAAGAGAGATTTGACGGTCATATGGAAAAAAGTAAAACAAATGTGAATGCGCTCGCATTCAGTGGAACAGATAGCACTAAACCTCGACTGCGGAACTTCACAGTCAAGTCGTCAATGCCTAAAGAAATTCAGGGGTTAAGAGATTTGGCTTTTAATTTATGGTGGGCGTGGAATCCAGTTGCTCATCAATTATTTAATAGGCTTGATCCTGATTTATATGATAAATTGGGAAACAATCCGGTTAGTTTAATTGAAACCATTGATCCACAACGTTTACAGGAAGTTATTCAAAGCGAAAATTATCTTCATTTTTACGAAGAAGTAATGAATAAGTTCAATAAATACATGAGTGCTAAAAAATCAATGGTGAAAGGAGATGATTACATTACTCCAGAAAAACCTGTTGCTTATTTTAGTATGGAATTTGGTTTTCACGAATCAATTCCCATTTATTCCGGTGGCTTGGGCATTCTTTCAGGCGATCATATTAAGTCAGCTTCCGATATGAACATTCCTTTGATTGGTGTAGGATTACTCTACCGAAAAGGATATTTTATGCAGGGAATTGGCTTGGATGGAAATCAGAAAGTCGAATATTTTCACAACGATTTTCATAGAATGCCTATACATGAACTCAGGAAAAGAGGGAAAGCCGTTTTGATATCCATCGATTTTCCGGGAAGAGAAGTGTTTGCAAAAGCATGGGTCATTCAGGTTGGACGAATTCAAGTGTATATGCTTGATACCGATATTCTTGAAAACAGCCCTGCTGATCGTTTGATTACATCAAATCTATATGGAGGAGGAAAAAAGAATCGAATCGAACAAGAATTAATACTGGGTATAGGTGGTGTTAAACTTTTACAGGAATTAAATATTACTCCTTCTGTATACCATTTGAATGAAGGACATTCAGCTTTCTTAATCATCCAGCGCTTTATCAATCAAATTAAATACAATAAACTGGATTTTGATACGGCCAAAGAGCTTATTAGATCAAGTACTGTTTTTACTACCCACACACCTGTTCCTGCAGGCAATGAGGTTTTTGATTATAATTTGGTTGAAAATTATCTGAGAAGTTATGTTGAAGCAAATGGTTTAAGCTGGAAAAATTTCAATGATATTTCCGGACGAAATGCTAATTCAAAAGCTGAATATGAAATGACAATTCTTGCTTTAACCAATACATTCAAGAGAAATGGTGTAAGCAAATTACATGGAGTTGTTTCACGTAAAATGTGGTCTAAACTTTGGCCCGGCTTTTTGCAAGAGGAAGTACCTATTAGCCATATTACAAATGGAATTCATTTGAGTACGTGGCTGTCATCCGAAATGCGCGATTTATTTGATAAGTATCAATCGATTGATTATCAGAAAGGACAACTTAACAAAGACTTTTGGGAGAAGATTAATAAAATTCCAGAGAAGGATATCTGGCATGCTCACAACACCAGTAAAGAACGTTTCTTTAGTTATGTGAAAGAAAAAGTTACTTTAAACTGGACAAGGGAAGGAGAAGAACCTGCAAAATTGGAACTGTTTTTAAAGAATTTGGATCCCACTCCACTGACCATTGGTTTTGCACGAAGATTTGCCACATATAAAAGGGCGACTTTATTATTCAAGGATTTTGATCGATTGAAGAAAATTCTTTTAAATCCTGAATATCCTGTTCAGTTGGTTTTCGCTGGTAAAGCACATCCTGATGATTTGGAAGGAGCTCGATTAATTAAGGAGATTGTGGCCATTTCAAAAATGCCTGAATTTTTAGGTAAAATTATATTTTTGGAGGATTACAATATTAAACTTGCTCGAAAATTGGTATCAGGAGTGGATGTATGGCTAAACAATCCCATACGGCCTAATGAAGCATCGGGAACCAGTGGCATGAAGGCAGGAATCAATGGAGTAATCAATTGCAGCATTTTAGATGGCTGGTGGGATGAAGCCTATGATTCAACCAATGGCTGGGCAATAGGAGAGCAAAAACAATATAAAAATACAGATACACAAAACATATTTGACAGTGAATCTTTTTATGATATACTGGAGAATGAAATAGTTGCTTCTTATTACAATCGAAATAACAGAGGAGTACCCGTTCAATGGGTTGAAAAAATGAAACGATCGATGATTACGATATTAGGTGGATTTAATACACATCGCATGTTGAATGACTATTTCAGAGATATGTATTTACCAACAGCAAGCCGCTATGCTTTGCTATCAGACAACTCCTTTGAAAAAGCAAAGTCCTTTTCTGAATGGCTTTCATCAATTCGTAATCGTTTTGCCAGCATTCATATTAACACCATCAACTTAAAAGGTGGAAATGGGGATGTGCTTAATGTGAATGATGTAGTTTCGGCTAGCATTGAAGTGCATAAAGGTAAATTAACCAAAGAAGAAATCAGTGCGCAGTTAATTATCATTAAAGATTCATCTCACGATTCCATTGTTTATGGAGACAAGTTGGAAATTTATGATGAATACTTTTCTGTTTTTGAAATGCAATTAGTTGCTGAGAAGGAAGATGTGTTGACCTATTCGATTAACTATGTAGCCCAAAAATCGGGAAAATTCAATTATGGAATGCGCGTCCTACCCAAGCATCCTGACTTAACTAATAGAACAAATATCAATTTAATCTACTGGGCATAAATGCATTGAAAAATCGAAAAGTCGGTAAAATTCTTACTGACTTTTCGATTTTAAAAAATAAATACTGTTTGTAAGTATTTGAAAATCAAATGCATTGAAGGTCGTAGGTAACTTTTATTGAATGAAAAGGATATAAGTACAGATTCTTTTCATTTCTACCATTTCTGTCACAGGTTCATGTCCTATTGAGCCTGTGACTTTTTTTATTCTCTGCAAATCTATTAATTCTATAATGTGTAATTTTAAAAGTAATCCACATATATGTTAGTTAGCATGTTTTGCGGATAATTTGATACTGAAGAACTATTGTTAAATATTTAAATAATTAGATAAGTAAGTTTGAAATAATTGAAAATGAAAAACTTAAAATCAGATTGCTGATTATTTCCACTAATTAAGAATATAATGTATGAATTCATTCGTAATTTAGATTTAATATCATTATTTCAAAAAGTTTTGATAATTGCAAAAATCTAATATATTTGCATCAAGTTTCATCACTGTTTTCAATCTTTAATAGCAAGGGAAGGCAAATAAGTAGTTCTTATTTGCCTTTTTTTTGTATCTTATTATTACCAAATCAACGCTATTTATGAAGAGTAAATCAATAAGTTTATTGGTATTTGTGGCAATGGTAATAATATCATTAAATTCTTTTGGGCAAAAATTTGTCAAGTATATATTTTTAGAAAATAAGGTTAAAGTGCTTATTCAACAGGAGTTTATTGAAAAACAGACTGTAGATAGCAATGATCATCTTGAATTTGCTAAATTAGAGAAAAGCTGGTCTACGAAAAATAATGCAGCATCCATGAAGGCTTATGTATTCGACTTTCAATCTACATCCGATGTATTAACTGTTACCAATACCTTATCAAGAGAATTTGAAGATTTACATGACTTATTAGCAGTCAAGGAAAGAAAAATATTGATAAATAGAAACAAGAAGGTTGGCGTTCAGGAGTTTAGCAATAAGAAAACATATACATGTGTTTTTTGCACTAAACTATCCGAGAATGAATTCATTCTTTTTCGATTTGATTGCCCTGAAAAACAAAAGAATAAATACAATGATGGACTTCAGGAAAGCATCAAAACACTGTTTATTCAATAAGAACTACTATTGAATAGAATAATCTGAGAAGAAAAATTTACCTATAAATCGGTGTCGCCATATCTGTTTTGTGGCTTGTTGAAGGAATTGTCTCTTTTTCCTCCACCATCTTTAGCCTGACTAACTTTAATAGTACGACCGAAAATTTCAGTTTGATTTAATTTTTCGATGGCATTTTTACCATCTTCTTCCTGATCCATACCAATAAATGCAAATCCTTTTGCACGGCCGGTATGTTGATCTTTGATAATTTTAACAGAAGCTACACTTCCAAATTCTGAGAAGACTTCTTGTAATTCTTCTTCTGTAACATTGTAATTTAAGTTACCTACGTAGATGTTCATATTGCAATATTAAGTGAAATCGATACGAAAAGACTTTAATAAAATGCTGTTTGAAACCTAATAATCGCATTTTATTAGCTTTATCATAACAAAGATAAGGAGTATTTAAACATCATAAACACATTTTTTAAATTAAATATGAATATAAGATATCTGTTCTTGGCTTGAAATACACCTGCAATATTTTGCCTAATTTTACATGATTATTCGGATAAACTAATATAAAATAAATGACTTTTACATTACAAATAGGAAGCAAAGCACCTGATTTCAATTTGCTTTCGACAGGTGGACAAACCTATCAATTAGCTGATTTTGATCGTTCAGATATCTTGGTTGTTTTTTTTACCTGCAATCATTGTCCTTATGTGATTGGCTCAGATGAATCAACCCGAAATACTGCAGAAAAATTCCGTTCTAATGGAGTTGAATTCGTGGCTATTAATTCAAATAGTAAAAACACCTACATTGAAGATGACTTTGATCATATGAAAGCACGCATGCAAGCGTTCAAATTCCCTTGGACGTATTTATATGATGAAACACAAGAAATAGCCAAGGCATATGGTGCATTACGTACTCCTCACTTTTATGTATTTGATCAAGAAAGGAAACTTGTTTACACCGGACGAGCAATTGATTTTCCCAGGGATTATACCAAAGCCAAGGTATTTGACTTAGATCAGGTTTTGACTGAATTAGTAGAAGGTAAAGTAATTAGTAACCCGATTACAAACCCTATTGGTTGCAATGTAAAGTGGGATGGAAAAGATGCACATTGGATGCCAGC